>JASHSL010000125.1 GCA_030040855.1 Terriglobales bacterium | reverse complement strand
TCCACCACCAGCAGTTTCTCGACGCGATGCTTGTGCAGAATGATCTCGGCATCCTCGAGGGTCGTACCGACGGGTACGGTGATCAGGTTATCCTTCGTCATGACCTGACGGATGGGTATGTCGAAGCGGGTTTCGAAGCGCAGATCGCGGTTGGTCAGAATGCCGAGCAGCTTGCCGTTTTTCGTGATCGGAACACCGGAGATCTTGTATTTGCGCATGACTCCAAGCGCGTCCGCCACTCTTGCATCCGGGGACATGGTGACCGGGTCGACGATCATGCCGCTCTCCGAACGCTTCACCTTGTCGACCTCGTTGGCCTGTCGCTCGATCGAGAGATTGCGATGAATGATGCCGATTCCGCCCTGCTGGGCGAGGGCAATCGCCATGTGGGATTCGGTTACCGTGTCCATGGCGGCGCTAACGATAGGGATATTCAGCCGGATGTGGCGGGTTAGTTGTGTCTGGGTGCTGGCCTGCGCAGGGACGACGTCGGAACGGGCCGGCAGCAGCAACACGTCATCGAACGTGAGCGCCTCGGGAACAGGAAAATGAATCATAAGTTTCTCACGCGAAGATTAATTTCTTATTCTAGAGAGGCGCGCGAGATCAGGCAAATCTCGATGGGGTGGGACCCGGTGTCTTACTCCCAATCGCTTTGTCGGGGAAGACTGACGATGCCGTGGCCTATTACGCCCAAATCCAGAAGAATTGCCAAGGCTCCAGTTCGAATTGGCAGAGTTAGCTGAGGGACTCGTTCGACGGTACGATAATACTTGGCACCCAGGACATTCAGAAACACTTAAGGGAGCGTAAGGCGACCCTCTCCGGGGCGTGCGTCGAGCTTTGACAGGACGCAAGCCTCGGGGTTGCGGTTGGACGGTCCGGGCCATGAAATGAACGCGGCCAAAACGAGCACGTCTTTGTTTGTCCCGCAAGATCTTGGTTCAGTCCTCGCGTCTTGATGGATCAGGGAGCCTGCCTTCCCGCGCGCCGCCGACCGACGGCCCGGAACTATCGTGCTGAATGCTTCGTATCTTGTTGTGAATAGCGGAAGGGATATGGAATTTGTTCTGTGGGCGCGTCAGCGAAACCGGCTTGCATTCCTAGTGCTGGTGCCGCTAATGGCTGGGCCGTTCCTAGCATCAGCTCAAGATGTGCTGACGGCTCAACAGTGGCGCGAGGACCTGCGCTATCTTGCCGACCAGATCTCCAAGACCCACCCAGGGGCCTTTCATCAGATTCCGCAGCAGCAGTTCGAAACTGCGGTCGCGAAGCTGGATGCGAGAATTCCCGCGCTGTCGGATCAAGAAATCGAGGTGGAATTCGCCCGACTCGTGGCGCTGCTTGGCGAAGGCCATTCACGCCTCAGCCTCCCGGGCCTGCCCGACCCGATGTCGGATGTACCCGATATCACTCCCTTCAAAGATGCGCGTCTCGCATTCCGGCGCGTGCCGGTAAAACTGTATTTGTTCTCTGACGGACTGTTCGTGACCGCAGCAACCCCAGAATTCTTGGTGGGCGCTCGCGTGCTCCGGATCGGCGGCCGACCGGCGGAAGAAGCCTTGAACGCGGTGCGGCCCATCGTGAGTCACGACAACGACATGGGCTTGCGTCTGATTTCTCCCGAGCTGGTTGTGATCCCGGACCTGCTGTACGCGCTGCATATCATCGCGGATCCCTCCCGCGCCGACTTCACCTTTCACACCAACGACGGAAAAGGACGCGGACGTCGAGCTTCCGCCTCTCCCTGCCGGCGCACAACCGACCTGGAGGGAGAGCTACCAGAACTCCCATCGTCCGCTTCCCTTCTATCTCGAGCACTCGGACAAGAATCTCTGGGCCGAATACTTGGCCGACGCAAGAACCGTATGGGTTCGGATTAACGTCATTCAGGATTCCCCAAGCGAATCGATCGCGCAATTTGCACGCGAGGGGGACTCCTTGGTTGGTTCGCATTCAGCCAAGCGTCTTGTGATCGACCTTCGGGATTGTCACGGAGGAGATAATCAAAAGTTTCGCGCGCTACTGTTGGCACTCATCCGCGATGTAACGATCAATCAACCGGGCAAGGTATTTGTGATCATCGGCCGCGCTACCTTTTCCGCCGCGGTGAACGCCGCCAGCGATCTCGAACGCCTCTCCAATGCCATTTTTGTCGGCGAGCCCACGGCTGGAGCGCCCAGTTCCTGGGGAGATCCAAGAAAAATTACCTTACCGAACAGCGGCCTTATAGTTGGGGTTTCGACCATTGATTGGCGCGATTGGACACCCGATGTATCCCGCCCCTGGATTGCTCCTGACATCCCCGCAGCAGCTTCATCCGCTGATCATTTTGCTGGCCGCGAACCGGCGATGGATGCGGTCTTTTGCTTCCCCAGGCAGACAGCCTTCGGAGACATCCTCGAGAATGTAGTGCGTGCCGGGGGGGGCATCGAGACCATCATGCGGTTGTACTACAGGCAGAAGAGCGATGCCGTCTGGGCCGACGAAGCGACGGAGCAAGCCATGCAGCGTCTCGGGGCGTATATGGTGTCGACCAAGGCTTACCGCGAAGCGCTCGTCACCTTCAAGATAAACTTCAGAGACTACCCTGCCTCGCTCTCCGCTGCACTGCAAACCGTCCAAAAAGCCCAGGAATCGGATCCACAGAACCAAGCCCTCACAGACCTGGCTGCGAAGCTGAATGACTTGAAGCGGCTGCAGTAGAAAAGAGCCGCCGCCCTAGCAGCCACGAGGGTTCCCTCTGCATCACGAACTCTAATCTTCAAGCGAGTGCATTTTGAGAACGCCGCTTTTCCCGATCCGAGGCAAGCGTGTTTGTTTTTTGAGGGTGGGCAGCGTATACTCTGTACTTTAGAGACTGTTGTGTAATACCCGATTTGGCGAGGCACACCAGTGGGCGCAAGCCCACTTTTTAGTTTCGGGTGGCCTCGGAATTGCCCGACAGTCAGCTAAGTTACTGGTTGTATGGCATTTGAGCTCGGTCCGGTACGCCAGGTCGTGGAGCGGGTAGCCGCCTCGAGCGGGCTGGAGGTGGTCGAAGTGGAAATGCGCGGCACAGGCGGTAACCGCCGGCTGCGCATCTTCATCGACAAGCCCGGAGGCGTAACCCACGAAGATTGTGCACAGCTCAGCCGCGAGGTTGGAACTATCCTCGACGTCGAGGATCTGGTGGCGGGCGGTTCCTATGTGCTTGAGGTCTCCTCGCCGGGGCTCGATCGGAAGTTAAGCCGGCCTGCCGATTATCAGCGTTTCCTCGGCAGTCGCGTGAAGCTGACCACGCGCAATCCGGTGAACGGGCAGCGGCACTTTGTGGGTTGGCTGGTGGCTTTTCAAGACGGACGGGTGACGCTCGAGCTGGGCGCGCGGCGCCAGAAAACGGAGAACCCAGGAGCTCTGAGGCTCGAAGTCGAGCTGGCCAACGTCGAAAAGGCAAATCTCCTACCGGAGATTTGATGGCGGGCCAGTTGGGGAGAAACTGGAACAGGGTGACCGAGTAACGGAATTGGTATGGCTAGCGAGCTTTATAACACGATCGATGCTTTGAGCCGGGAGAAGGGAATCGATCCCCGGATTGTCGTCAGTGCGGTCGAGGACGCCATCGTGGTGGCCACCCGCAAGTATTACAAGACGCAGGAGAATCTGCGCGCCGAACTGGATAAAGATACCGGCAAGATCCGGGCCTTTGCCGTCAAGACGGTGGTCGAGCGCCCGGAGCAAGTCGAGGACCCGCTTTTGCAAGTCACCATCGACGATGCCCGCAAACTCGATCCGAACGCCACCGTTGGCGGCGAACTGCAAATCCCCAAGGCGACGGAGGGGATTCTCGGGCGCATTGCGGCGCAGCTCGCCAAACAGGTGATCTTTCAGAAAGTCCGCGAGGCAGAACGCGACACGGTTTATAACGAGTACATTGGACGCGTCGGTGAGATCGTTAACGCCACCGTGAAACGCCTGGAAGGTCCCGAGATCATTTTCGACATCGGCAAAGCAGAAGCGCGCATGCCCCGCAAGGAGCAGTCGCGGCTGGAGTCCTTCGCCGTGGGCGAGCGCGTGCGGGTGGTGATTGCCAGAGTGGAAAAGGCCTCGAAAGGGCCGGCGGTCGTGATCTCTCGCGCGGCCCCCGAACTGGTGCAGCACTTGTTTCAAACGGAAGTTCCGGAGATCTATGATGGAACGGTCGTCATTCGTGCCATCGCGCGGGAAGCGGGCGAGCGTACCAAGATCGCGGTCATGTCCAAAGACAAGGATGTGGATGCGGTGGGCGCCTGCGTCGGCATGAAAGGGATGCGCGTGCAATCGATCATCCGTGAGCTGCGAGGAGAAAAGATCGATATTATCGAATACCACGAAGACCCCGTCACCTTCGCCGAGAAGGCGCTGCAGCCGGCCAAGGTGAGCCGTGTCACGGTACTCGATCCGAGCGAGAAGCACCTCGAAGTCGTCGTCGACGACAGCCAGCTTTCTCTTGCCATCGGCAAGAAGGGGCAGAATGTTCGCTTGGCCGCCAAGCTGCTCGGTTGGAAGATCGATATCAAGAGCGAAGAAGAGAAGCGTCAGGAAGTCGAGCAGCAGATGTCGCAGCTGGTGGCACCCTCGGCTACGCCTTTAGAGGAGGTGCCGGGGTTGGGTGAAGGGCTGATCGAAAAACTGAAGACCGCCGGGGTCACCACGGTGGAAGCGCTGGCGGACATGACTCCCGAGCAACTGGAAGCGATCGAGGGAATCGGTCCGAAAACCGTAGAGAGGATCAGTTTGGCGGTCAGCGACTACTTCTCCAATCTCGAGGCCGGAGCCGCCTCGGCCGGAGGAGAACAGTCGCCCCCTGCGGAGGCTCAAGCGGAGTCGGCCGGGGCGGCAACCGGCGAGCCCGAGGCGACGGGCGAGACCGTGGAGGTTGCCGGGGAAACGGCAACGGCGGAGACCATGGAAGGTGCCGCTTCCACCGAACCCCCCGCCGAGGAGCATGCCGCGTCGGAGGCCGAGGGCAAGTAATGTGGGCAAATGTCTCATAGCGGTCCGAAGAAACCGTGAGGTTGACATGTAGACTTGGCAGAAGAGGGCGGAGGAACCCAGAGGAGAATGAGTAAGATTCGAATCAATGATCTGGCCAGGGAACTCGAGGTCAAGAGCAAGGCGATCCTCGATGTGCTCCCGTTGGTGGGCGTTAGCGAGAAGAAAACCCACTCCAGCTCGCTCGAAGAACACGAAGCGGAGAAGGTTCGGGCGCACTTCCTGGCCGCTGCGGGTGAAGCTCCCTCGGCAGCCAAGACGGCGCGCCTCAGCCGAACCCCTAGCGATGAGATCAAGACGAAAATCGATCTCTCCCATATTTCGCGGCCGGGCGATGTTCTGAGTGCCATCCGCAAGCAACAGGCTCCGCCGGTTCCGCCCGTCCATCCTCCCGCCGCCCAGCCTCCGGCGGAGGCATCTCCTGCCGCCCCCGCGGTCAAGCCTCCGACCCCAGTGCCCGTGCTCCCTCGGCCGGTGGTGCCGCCCGCAGTCCCGAAACCGACCGTGGCTCCGACGTCTGCTAGCGTGCCCACCCTGGCTCCTCCGACGCCTCCGCCTCCTCCCCTGCGTCCGCCAACGCCTCCACCTCCGCCAGGGACCATCACGGCTTCCGCGCCACCCGTAGCCGAGCCGACGCCATCTGCCGCTCCGCCGGCTCCCCCCCGGCCGCCAGCTCCCCCGGTGCTTCCACCGCGGCCGCCAGCGCCCTCTCCGCGCATGATCGTGCCCCAAACCGGACCTCGTCCGGTTTACCAAGCGCCGGTTCGACCCGCCACCTCTCCCAGCGCGGCAGGATCACCCGCGCGACCGACCCCCGGCCGCCCCGTGCCTGGCCAACCGATCTTTCAACGTCCACGCCCAGCCGCACCTCCAGCTCGCATCCCCCTACGTCCTGGGGAGCGTCGGCCCATGCATCCCACGCGCCAATCCCCCAGTGGGGTCCGCCCCATCGGAGTAGGTCCGGGGCTTCCACCACCCGGTCCGACCCGCCCGGGTGGGCGTCCGGGTGCGCCGGCGCGCAGGCCGGGCCAGCGGTACATTCCTCGAGGCGTCAAGGAAGGCCCCATGAAGGGCTTTGTCCCGCCTCCGCGACTCACGCTTTCAAACGAACCGCAGCCGATCACCCGCAGCATTACCATCACCGAGGGAATCAGCGTGAAGGACCTGGCCGAGAAGCTGGAAATTCGCGCCAAGGATCTGATTACCCGCTTGCTGGCCCGGGGCGTGTTTGCCACCA
>JASHSL010000124.1 GCA_030040855.1 Terriglobales bacterium | reverse complement strand
CTCAATCGACACCGTGACGCCGGTCGCAAATACCGGCCGTTAGGCCAAAGAAGAGACCAAGACCGAGGCCGTAGCCGATGCCAAAGACAACCGAATACCTCACTGCGCCGGTAAGCAGCCGCAATGGGGCGTGTTGCCCCGCCCAACAAGTCGTAGGCAAGATACAGACTAGCGAGCACATCAAGGCCGTTCCCGCTATGCTGACGGCCGCGAGTGTGTGGTGGTCCATGGAACGATTGTAGAGCGAAGGGTTGGGCGATCATGCTGGAAGACGGGGGGAAGCTGGGCTGATTCGCCGGTCGGCACGAGGTTGGCATTGAGCGGGGGGACAGTTTCAGTTCATTTCCCCTGCTTGCTTTCCGGGCTATGGACGATCTCGAAATGGGTTACCGAATCATCGAAGCTGGTCAGCATCGCCCTTGCTTCAGGTTCGACAACGGCCTTCTCCGCATGGGCTCCAGCAAACCTGCGGACCGCCTCCATCGATTGCCACAAGGTAAGCACGACCAGCTCGGTCGCACCGCCCAACGCGCGACGCAGTAGGTAGGCTCCACGATGTCCTTCAATTGCCCCGAGCGCCGGGAAAACCTTGGTGGTTACGTACTGAACATATTTGCCCATTTCCTCCGCGGTGGAGCGCGCCTTCCATAACCGCAGGATCGGGCCCTTCCCTTCCCAGCCTGCTTCGATGCCTGGCTGCTTTGCGGCTGGCTTCGCACCGGTCTCGGGCGGGATGGGCGTCGCCGCATCTTCTCCCGCTACCGTGGTCCACTCCCGGACATACCATCGCTCAACCAGGCCATGTGTCACATAAGGATCGGCCCGGGCAAACTTCTCCGCGACCTCGGGCGAGCTCCCCTTGAACAGCAGCACGGCGCGATCCACCGGATCCGCGAGGGCGCCGCCCAGAACGAGTTCGCCCCGCGCGCTCGCCCTCCAAGCTCGCCGCAAGTGCTCCTGCCGAAATTTTGCACGCCTCAAGAGGTAATCCTCCCCAACTTCGTAAAACAACAGGTAATGCATTCGAATCTCTCTCGTTTCCTTTCCCCGCCGGTCGCGGCGCGGGGCATTCTCTTTGCTCACACCGTTGCGACGCAGGTCGGGAGCCGATGGGCAAAACCGATGCCTCGGCCCGAAGACACTGGCTCCGCCCGCTTCTGGACCTTTCGTTGGCTAGATATCGAGAAAGGGCTTACTTCGCCGGGCACATCGCACATTCTGAGGGGAACGGACCACTGCCCGTGCCAGCAGTTCTCGAATTTTGGCAAGCAGAGTTTGCGAGGCTCCTCCCTTGGTGATCCAGGCATCGGCGATGCCGATCGTTTCACCCGGCAATTCCGAGTAGGCGGAAAGAATGACAATCGGCAGGTCTTCTTGATGACGCTTCAATTCGCTGGCCAGCTGCACTCCGTTGCCTCCCCTCATCCAATAGTCCACCACCGCGAGATCAATCGCATTCGCTTCAAACGTCACCAGCGCCGATCGAAACGAATCCGCGGTCAGCACACGATAGCCTGCATTCTCGAGCAAGCGCTTGCGCAGGACAAGCTGATTGGCTTCATCGTCCACACAGAGGATCGTAGCCGCATTGACCGTCATAAGTTCTGCCATTCCGCTTCCCTTCCCCCTATCCTTCCCCGCGCCGATTGCACGGTATTCCGGGGCACCAGCCTGTTATGCCATCAAAGCTGCGGTGATCTCCGGACTTTGGACGGCGGTGAAGGCGGGTATGAACACCGAAAAACAGGTGACGTTCCCGCCGCCCAGGCGCACGCTGCGGAACCGAATGGTCCCTTCGTATTTCTGAATGATGCCTTTACTGATCCAGAGCCCAAGCCCCGTGCCCTTGGCCTCCTTGGTGCTGAAAAATGGCTCGAAGATTCGTTTGGCGTACTCCGCCCGAATGCCCATTCCGGTGTCGGATATCGCAACACGGATGCCCTGCTTCCCGCTGCCGGCTTGCGAGCACTCCTGCAGTCGTATGCGCAGGCGACCGCCATCCGGCATGGCCTGGACCGCGTTCCCGATGAGATTTAGGAAAACCTGCTTTAGCTCCAAAGGAAAACCTTGGATCAAGCCTTGCGTCTGGTAGTGTTTTTCGACTCCAATCCCGTTCAATTTCAAGCGTCGCGACTGCAGTTCGAGGACATTGTCGAGAAGCTCCGAGAGGGGGACGGCAACCACCTGCTTGGACTCGCGGTAAAAACCAAGGGTCTGTTTGGTAATGTGCGCCAGCCGCGCCAACTCCTCCTGCGCCAATTGCGCATAACGGCGGGCATCTTGGTTGAGAGACGAGTGCTCGCGCAAAAGATAGAAGGCGTTCGAAATGGCTTCGAGGGGGTTGTTGATCTCATGGGCGATGATTCCTGCCAGACGTCCCATGGCCGCCATCCGTTCCGCCTTGACCAGTGCTTCCTCGGCCTGCTTGCGTTCCGTGATATCCGTGTTGGTACCGAACCAGCGCACCACGCTCCCATTGGCATCGCGAATCGGCAAGGCGCGCGACAGAAACCAGCGATACGAGCCATCTTTGCCGCGCAGCGGAAATGTGTCTTCCCAGGGTTCATCCATCCCCCAGCAACGCTCGATTCCAGCCATCACCTCGATCACATGGTCGGGATGAACCAGGCTTCTCCACGCCCGGCCCCTGATCTGGTCGAGGGTAGTTCCGGTGTAGTCGTACCAGCGCTGGTTGTACCAGAAGATGGAAGCATCAGGATCAGCCATCCAGGCCAGTTGCGGGATGGAGTTCGCCAAGGAGCGAAATTGACTTTCGCTTTGACGCAGTTCCTCGGTGCGATCGACGACACGCTGCTCCAGCTCCCGGTTCAGTTTTTCCAGCTGTAGGGTCTTGCGATGCAGTTCTGCGAAGACGCTGACTTTGGCGCGCAAAAGCTCCGGGATCACGGGCACGGAAATGTAATCGACCGCACCTCGTTCGTAACCCTTCAGGCGATCCACATCCGTTAGATGAACCGCCGAAATGAAGATGATCGCCGTTTTTTGGAAACGAGGGTGCTCGCGGATCATGTCCGCCAATTGATAGCCGTCGATTTCGGGCATGCTGACGTCCATCAGGACCACCGCCACATCGGTTTTCAGCAGATACTCCAGCGCCTCCCGGCCGGAAGTCGCCTTGAGAAGCTGCTCCCCCAACGGAGCGAGGATGGCTTCATAACTGAGGAGTTTTCCCGGCTGATCATCGACCATCAGGATCTTCACGGGCGGGTGCGAGCTCATCGCGGTTTCCTTTGCATCCCACCCCAAGCAAGCGAAGTCAAAACCATGCACACTACCTCATCGGTGAAGCCACATGCGCAGTGCCGAAAGCAGTTGTTCGGTGTTCACCGGCTTCGCCAAGTACTCGGAGGCGCCGGCTTCGAGACACTTCTCCCGATCGCCCTTCATCGCTTTGGCGGTCAAGGCGATAATCGGCAACCGACGGAAGGAGGGATTCTGCCGAATGACCTGCATGGTCTCGTATCCATCCATTTCGGGCATCATGATATCCATGAGCACGATGGCGAGATCGGGCGTCGATTCCAGGGTCGCAATCGCTTCGCGGCCGGTGCCCGCAGTGAGCACGGTCATGCCGCGTCGCTCCAACACGCTGCTGAGGGCAAAAATATTGCGCACGTCGTCATCCACCACCAGCACCTTGCGGCCGATCAGCGCATCATCGGATCGATGCAGCCGATCGAGCATGTTTTGCTTGTCCCGGGGTAGATTGGTGACCACCCGATGCAAGAAAAGAGAAGTTTCATCGAGCAGTCGCTCCGGAGATTCAACCCCTTTCACCACCACGCTCCGGGCTAACGTATGCAGGCGCACATCCTCCTCTGGCGACAACTCTTTCCCGGTGAACACCACCACCGGCAGATCGCTGAGTGCCGGAGTGTCCCCTAGGCGCGACAGGACATCGAATCCCGACATATCGGGAAGCCGCAGATCGAGCACAACGCAATCGACCAAACGGCTCTCGATCGCCTCGAGCGCTTCGGCTCCCGTGCTGACGATGGTTACATCAATGTCCTCATCGCCGAGGAGCTCTCGAATGCTCAGCTGTTCTGCGGGATTGTCTTCGACGACCAGGAGCCGCTTGCGGCAAGAGGCGTATTCTTTGATCCGGGTTAAGGCCTGCTCCAAGGCAGCGGGCGTGGTCGGTTTGGTGACAAACGCAAAGGCGCCGCGAGCCAAGCCGTGGTGCCGATCCTCGTCGAGCGTCAGCATCTGCACGGGAATGTGTCGTGTCGCCGGATCTTGCTTCAGGTGATTGAGCACGGTCCAGCCCAGCATGTCGGGCAGGAACACATCGAGCGACACCGCGGTCGGATGGTACTCGCGGGCGAGAGCCAGAGCATCGGCTCCGCGCATGGCCACGAGCACCTTGAAGCCCTTGTCGCGGGCTAAATCACAGAGGATCCGTGCGTAGTGCGCGTCATCCTCCACGATGAGCAGCACCGCATCCTGGGGTTGCAGGTTCTCGCGATCGTCGGCGATCTGCTCGGCCGGACGTTCCGCCACGCTGACCATGGACAGCGGCAGGGGAGCCACCTTCGATGGCGCGCGCTCGCTCGCGGTGCGAGCCGTGGCCGAAGGGCCGACATAGGTGGGAGGCAAGTATAGGGTGAAGGTGCTGCCTACGCCGGGTGTGCTGCGCAGTTGAATCTCGCCGCCGAGCAAACTCGCCAGCTCGCGACTGATGGCCAGACCCAATCCCGTACCCCCGTATTTGCGGCTGGTTCCGGCATCGGCCTGCTGAAACGCCTCGAAGATGATGCGCTGCTTGTCCGCCGCGATACCAATTCCGGTATCGGCGACTTCAAAGACAACCACCGAGGGCGCCTTCGAGAGGATCGGATGATCCTCGCTCCAACCGCTCGTCGCGGTGGCGACGGAAAGCCGCACTCCGCCTTGTTCGGTGAACTTGAAGGCGTTCGAGAGAAGATTCTTGAGCACTTGCTGCAGGCGTTTTGAATCGGTCACCATACTGCGCGCGAGATTCGCTGCGGTGTGGATCTCAAAGGAAAGCCGCCTGGGTTCCGCCTCATGCCGGAACGGTCGTGCCACCGCATCGAGCAGGCTGGCAAAGAAGACTTCCTCGGCCTCGACCGACACTGTGCCCGATTCGATCTTGGAGAGGTCGAGAATGTCGCTGATGAGGTTGAGCAGGTCGGTCCCTGCGCCGTGAATCGTGCGGGCGAACTCGACCTGTTTGGGAGTCAGATTGCCACCCGGGTTATCCGTGAGCTGCTGGCCCAACACCAGGATGCTGTTTAAGGGTGTCCGCAGTTCGTGGGACATGTTGGCCAGGAACTCCGATTTGTATTTGGAAGTAAGCGCCAGCTCCTTTGCCTTTTCTTCCAGGGCGCGGCGCGCTTGCTCGATTTCCCGGTTCTTCCGTTCGACCTCAACGTTTTGTTCCGCCAGCTGCTGTGCTTTCTGGGCCAGCTGCTCGTTGGTTTGCTGCAACTCTTTCTGTTGCGCCTGGAGCTCGGCCGCCAACTGTTGCGATTGTTTCAACAACCCCTCCGTCTGCATGGTGGCCTCGATACTGTTGAGGACGATTCCGATGCTGGCGGTGAGTTGTTCGAGGAAGGCCAAATGCGAAGCCGTGAATGAGCCGAGGGATGCCAGCTCAATGACCGCTTTGACCCGGTCCTCGAAGAGGATCGGCAGCACGATCACATTGCGCGGAACCGCTCCCACCAGACCTGTACGAATGGTAATCGTCCGATCCGGCGGCAACTCGGTGATCAGCATGCGGCGTTTCTCAAGCGCACACTGGCCGATCAGCCCTTCCCCTAACCGGAGCCGGCGCAGATGGCCATCCGGCTCATCGGCGGCGAAGGCTGACAGCATCACCATACTGTCCGACTCCTCCTCATCCATCTGGTAGATGACGCCGTGTTGGGCATTGACCAGAGGTACGAGTTCGGATAAGAGCATTCGGCCGACGGTTCCGAGGTCCCGCTGGCCTTGCAGCATACCGGTGAAGCGGGCAAGATTCGTCTTGAGCCAGTCCTGCTCGGTGTTGCGCTCGGTGGTGAGGCGGAGGTTGTTGATCATGGTATTGATATTGTCTTTCAACTCCGCCACTTCCCCTCTGGCCTCGACCTGAATCGAACGAGTCAGATCGCCCTTGGTCACCGCGGTGGCCACCTCGGCGATGGCCCGAACCTGGTTGGTCAGATTGTCGGCCAGGAGATTTACGTTCCCGGTGAGATCCTTCCAGGTTCCGGCAGCTCCGGGAACGTTGGCCTGACCGCCGAGACGCCCCTCCACCCCGACTTCGCGGGCGACCGTGGTCACCTGGTCCGCGAAGGTAGCGAGTGTATCCGTCATATTGTTGATGGTCTCGGCTAGAGCCGCGACCTCGCCCTTGGCGTTCACCGTCAGCTTTTGCTTCAGGTCGCCGTTCGCCACCGCCGTCACCACCTTCACAATGCCGCGCACCTGCTCGGTCAGGTTTGCGGCCATCACGTTCACGTTATCGGTGAGGTCCTTCCACGTGCCCGCCACCCCGGAAACCTGCGCTTGCCCTCCCAGCTTGCCCTCGGTACCGACCTCGCGCGCCACGCGCGTGACCTCGGCAGCAAAAGCATTGAGCTGGTCGACCATGGTGTTGATGGTGTTCTTCAATTCGAGAATCTCGCCCTTCACGTCGACCGTGATTTTGCGGGATAAGTCGCCCCGGGCGACGGCAGTCGTCACTTCGGCGATATTTCTCACCTGGCCGGTCAGATTTCCGGCCATCGCGTTGACCGAGTCAGTGAGGTCTTTCCAGGTACCCGCTACCCCGGTGACGTTCGCCTGACCCCCGAGCCGGCCTTCGCTACCGACTTCGCGGGCAACCCGGGTTACTTCCGCGGCGAAGGAACGCAACTGCTCCACCATTGTGTTCAGCGTCTCCTTGAGCTGCAGGATCTCGCCGCGGACGTCCACCGTAATCTTCTTGGACAAATCACCCGTCGCGATCGCGGTGGCCACCTCGGCAATATTCCGTACCTGGCCGGTAAGGTTGCTGGCCATGAAGTTGACATTGTCGGTGAGATCTTTCCAGGTGCCGGCCACCCCCGGGACCTGTGCCTGGCCCCCCAGTTTTCCGTCGGTGCCCACCTCCCGGGCTACCCGGGTGACCTCGCCGGCAAACGCGTTCAGCTGGTCCACCATGGTGTTGATGGTGTTCTTCAGCTCGAGAATCTCACCCTTCACATCCACCGTGATCTTGCGCGAGAGATCGCCGCGCGCCACCGCCGTGGTGACCTCGGCGATGTTGCGCACCTGCGCGGTGAGATTGCCCGC
>JASHSL010000123.1 GCA_030040855.1 Terriglobales bacterium | reverse complement strand
CAGGAGTTGAACCCGTTATTCCCCGGAATTAACCCCGAGCCCATCGAACCGAACCTGGCGATGCTGCAAGAAACCGTGGTCGGAGAACATTGCCATGCCGGGCTCGCCAATGATGGCGACGCTGACCGCATTGGCGCGGTGGCTGAAGACGGCAGCTTCGTCGACTCCCATAAGATCTTTTCCGTGTTGCTTCGCTGGCTGCTCGAACGAAAGAGATGGCCGGGCGAAGTCGTCCGCGCATTCAATACCACCCGCATGGTGGATCGCATCGCCAAGAAGTATGGCCGCCCCCTCCATGAGTGCCCCATCGGATTCAAATACATCGCGGACCTGATGATGGAGCGGGAAATCGTGATTGGGGGGGAAGAATCGGGCGGCATCGGTTACTCCCGATACCTACCGGAACGGGATGGCATCCTCAACGCCCTCCTGCTGGCCAATGTCATGGCGGAAGAAGGCAAACCACTCGGGCAACTGGTCGCCGACCTGCAGAAAGAGTACGGCCCGCACTACTACGGAAGGCTCGACCTCCATATTTCCGAGGAGATGAAACGGCAGGCCATCGAGCGAGCCCAAGCGAACCACACCCGACACCTGGGCAGCTTCCCCATCGTTCGCAAGGAAAGCTTGGATGGAGTGAAGTTCTTCCTCGATGTGCCGACCGATGGCCAAGGAGCAGAGGCCTGGGTTCTGCTTCGAGCCTCCGGCACCGAACCTTTGCTGCGTGTCTACGCTGAGGCGGCTTCTCCCGAACTCGTAACGGAGATCCTTGCCCGCGCCGAAGCCCTGGTGAAGGCGTAAGCGGACGCCCGCGGCCGATCGATCGGACGATGGCCGAACAGCCATCGCCCGGGCCCGAGACCTTCACCTTCGGGTCTCGACGCTGAGAAGGGTCCCGGTACAATAATATGCGGTTAAGCTAATGAATTCCCTTCCACTTACGTGGAACGACACGATGGACAAACCCGAGGCGCGGCGCTACAACCGAATTCGGCGGTGGCTGGGAATTGTGGACTTTGTCCTCGGCCTGGTTCTCTTGCTGGTCTTGTTGCTGACCGGCTGGAACGGAACCCTACGTGACCTCGCCTATCGGGCTTCCGCGCAAACCTACGTCCTGGCTGTGGTTCTTTACGTCGGGATGCTTCTGGTTATCACCAAGCTGCTGGGTTTCAGCTTAGACTACTACGGCTTTCGGCTGGAACATCGCTTCCATCTTTCCAATCAGAGACTGACTGCATGGTTGTGGGACGAGTTCAAGGGGTTCCTGGTAAGTTATCTGCTCGCCGTCATCGTGGTCGAACTGCTCTACTTCCTCATTCGCGAAAGCCCGCAATATTGGTGGCTGATTACCTGGTTGGCCTGCCTCGGGTTGATTGTGCTTCTGGCGCAACTGGCTCCGGTACTTCTCTGGCCGATGTTCTATAAGTTCGAACCACTCGGGGATGAAGACCTAAAATCCCGTTTGGTCCGCCTCAGCGAACGCGCCGGAACCCGCGTCCGAGGGGTCTACAAATGGCACCTGTCGGAGAAAAGCAAAAAGGCGAATGCGGCTCTTACCGGACTGGGCCATACGCGACGCATCATTCTTGCCGATACTCTTCTGGAAAACTATTCTGCCGACGAAATCGAGGCCGTGCTGGCGCACGAACTGGGGCACCATGTTCATAAGCACGTTTTCAAGAGCATCCTCGTCCAGGCGGGCATCACCTTGGCCGGATTCTGGGCGGCCAATTGGGTGTTGCACTATGCCATGGACCGTTGGCACATTTTCGAGACACTCTCCGATTTCGCCAACCTGCCTTTGCTGGTGTTGGTCTCTACCGTTCTGTCGTTTTTTCTGTTGCCTGCGGTCAACGCCTTCTCCCGCCATAACGAGCGGGAAGCTGATCGTTACGCGTTTCGTTCAATTGCCAGTGTGGATCCATTCATCTCCTCCATGAACAAACTTGCCGAGCAGAACCTGGCGGAGAAGTCTCCGTCGCGCTGGGTGGAGTGGTTCTTCCACTCCCATCCGGCGATCTCGCGGCGTGTCGCCGCCGCCAAGCAATGGACCAGACGGCCCGCCAAAGCCAACTAGGCGGCCGGTTCCCGCCCCCTACGCCCGTGGCGGTCGATTCTCTAGGATCTCTTGCGCCTTTTGCAGATCCTCCTCCGCATCCACTCGTAGGGTGTCGAATGGCGTCTCGACCACGCGGATCGGAATTCCATTTTCGAGAAAGCGTAACTGCTCGAGGCGCTCACTTTGCTCGAGCGGCGATTCGGAGAGCTGGGCGTAGCGCTCGAGCGCGGCTTTGCGGTACACGTACATGCCTAAGTGCTTAAAATAGCTCGGTCCTACGCCATCACGGTCGTAGGGGATCAAGGCACGAGAAAAGTACAGTGCGTTCCCGGCGCGATCGGTTGTCACCTTGACGGCATTCGAGTTGTGGATGTCGTCAGGGGCGGCGTGAACTTTCAAGGTTCCCACCTGCACGCGGGAATCCTTCATCAGGTCGAGGAGGGCCGCAATATGCTCCGCGCGTGCCCCGAGCTCATCGCCCTGGATGTTGATGTAGACGTCGGCCGGGAAGGATCTGGCGATTTCATGAACGCGCTCGGTTCCATTGCGGCATTCCGCTGAAGTTGGGCGGGCATGAAAACCCTGCGCTTGGCAGAGTCGGAGAATCTCGTCCGAGTCGGTGGCAATCATCACGTCGTCCAAGTGCGGGCAGTGTCGAATAGCCTGGTACACGTGGGCGAGCAGAGGTTTCCCGGCGATTTCACGCAACATTTTTCGGGCCAGGCGGGTGGAATGCAGCCGGGCGGGGATCACAGCAAGGGCGTGCATTGCAGTTCCCAGTTTGCAGTTTCCGCTTTCCCGTTGCAATACCTTGCCCGGCAATCTTTCCTCAAACTGGCGCGATGAGATTCCCGCAAGCGACCGCGATCCCCGCCCTGGCTCGGTGGCAAAGGCCATGCATCCCTTGCTAAAATCTTCGCTCTCGGCTGGACGGTGGAGAACGAGGCATGGTTCGAGGCAAACTGAATGAGTTCTGAGGAGCGCGATCGTGAACTCGGCATGGACCGCAAAATTACTCGCCGGGATTTCCTCAACGGCGTCGCGCTGAGTCTCGGCGCATCGCTCGTGCCCGGCCATTTGCTGGCGCAGGATGCCGGTCCTGATCTATCGGCGCAGGATCCGCTACTCGCCAAGGATATCACCCCACAGGATTCTCGGTATTACCCCCCCGCTCTGACCGCCATGCGGGGAAACCACCCGGGTTCATTCGAGGTCGCGCACCAACTTCGGGACGAGTCCTTCTGGCCAACCGCATCGAGCCCCCAAAGCACGGGGGAAACCTACGATCTGGTGGTGGTTGGCGGCGGCATCAGCGGTTTGACGGCCGCCTACTTTCATCGCAAAAAGGCGGGTTCGGGCGCGCGCATCCTGGTCCTCGACAATCATGACGACTTCGGGGGACACGCCCAGCGCAATGAATTTCAGGCTGGGGGCCGTCTTCTCCTGAGCAACGGCGGCACGCAGTCGATTGAAGCTCCCTCCGAATACAGCCGCGTGGCCAAGACCCTGCTGGCCGAACTCGGGATCGAAACCCAGCGCTTCTACCGGTATTACGATCGAAAGCTGTATTCGAGCCTGGGGACGGGCTGCTTCTTCGATCGTGAGACGTTTGGCGCCGACCGCCTGCTCACTGGCATGGGAAAAACACCATGGCCGGAGTTTCTCAGCCAAGCGCCGATTTCAGACGTGGCCCGGCGTGACATCGTCCGGCTCTACGGCGAGAAAGTAGACTACCTTCCGGGGCTCTCCACCAAGGAGAAGCGGGCCAAGCTCGCCAAGATCAGCTACGCGGATTATTTGACCAAATATTGCAAGGCCCATCCGGATGTATTGCCGTTCTTTCAGACCTACCCTGCGGACTTGTTCGGTGTGGGCATCGATGCAATTTCCGCGCTGGCCTGCTTCGAGAATCCGGACGACTACGGCGCAATGACGTACCCCGGTTTTGATGGCTTGCAACTAGAAGAGCCGGCCGAAGAAGAGCCATATATTTTCCATTTTCCTGACGGAAATGCATCCGTGGCGCGCCTCTTGGTGCGCGCCCTGGTGCCAGGATCGGTCCCCGGGGACACGATGGAAGACGTGGTAACCAGCCGCGCGGATTACACGCGGCTCGATCGGGACGGGGCACCAGTGCGCATTCGTCTGGACTGCACGGTAGTTCGGGCGCGCCATGTGGGAGATGTAGCGTCGGCGAAAGAAGTGGAAATTGCGTATGTGACCAAGGGGAAGCTATTCAGCGTGCGGGCAAAAGCCTGTGTTCTTGCCTGCTATAACACGATGATTCCGTACCTCTGCCCCGAACTGCCGGAAAGACAGAAAAAGGCGCTGGCGTATTGCGTCAAAGTGCCCTACCTCTACACCCACGTTGCGATTCGAAATTGGTCAGTGTTCTCGAAGCTGGGCATCCGCCACATTGTCGCGCCCGCGAGTTATCACACCTATGTTGCGCTCGATTTTCCCGTGAGCCTGGGCGAGTACCGCTTCCCCAGCCATCCCGACGAGCCGATGATTTTGTTCATGCTTCGTTCCCCATGTAAGCCAGGGAATCCACGGCGCGTTCAGTACCGCCTCGGCCGCCTCGAGCTGTACTCGACGCCGTTTTCGGACATGGAGCGCAAAATCCGCGATCAATTGCAGAGGATGCTGGGTCCCGCCGGATTCGATGCCGCGCGCGATATCGAAGCGATCACCGTGAACCGTTGGGCCCACGGTTACGCCTATGAGTACGACTCTCTCTCCGATCCAGCTTGGCCGCGGCAGGAACGGCCGTGCGTGATTGGACGAAAGCAATTCGGCCGGATTTCCATCGCAAATTCTGATGCCGCGGCACGGGCCTACACCGATGCGGCCATCGACCAGGCCTGGCGCGCGGTCAACGAAATCACACCATACACGTAATGTCTTCGGCTGGAACCTACTCGATTGGCCCGAGCTATTCGAGCTGAGCAAGAAAATTTGGGAGAGCGCTGGTCTCCCTTCCGCAGTTCAGTGGTAGAAAAGAAATTTTTGTTCTGTTCGCCCTGGAACACGGACCTGTCATGGGTCGTGGCTTCGACGATCGCCGAGAGGCTGAGTTGTTCCTTCGGAAATGCGTTCCGCTGTCCGGGCTTTCCCTCGGTTATGCGATACTTTAAGTAGCAGTGCGTTGTGCAGTCAGTCACCTTGTTGTGTTCTGCTCTCTGTCCTGTTTGTGGCGAGGAGAGTGCGTAAGGGGTGTTCCACAAATTTTCAGCACTGGAACTTGAAATAAACCGTGGCGGTGTAGCTCAGGTGGTTAGAGCGACGGTCTCATAATCCGTAGGTCGTTGGTTCGAGTCCAACCGCCGCCACCA
>JASHSL010000014.1 GCA_030040855.1 Terriglobales bacterium | reverse complement strand
AAATCCCAGAGGTCGGAAGTGCGTGCCGCCGGCATTCCAACCGCAGTCGGGCAGGTTCGGGCAGCGTTGCGCGCTTCCTAGCGATCGTCCCGCAATCACACGTCGGGCTTCGCCGGGCCGTTCATCCTCATCGTCATTCAATTCAAGAGCGGTTGCAATGCTGACCACCCCATTGAGCCGTTGCAGACAAACTGGAGACGCCCCCAAGCCTGAGCCACTTCCCCAACAATCCTTGAGGTAATCCGAGAGCTTCAAAAAAGACGAAAGGTCTCAGCTATTACTGGCCGCTTGTGCTAAAGCTGAATTGCCTCAAAACAGCCGAAACGTGACTTCGACGTTGACCTGCACGGCGACCGGGTGGCCGTCTTTCATGGCCGGTTCGAACCTCCATTGTTTCACGGCTTCGATCGCCTTTTCATCCAAGCCAAGTCCCAACGTCTGCATAACTCTAATGTCGCGGGTTTTGCCGTCCGAGCCGACAATCATCCACAGCACGCAGGTTCCCTGATACTTGGCTTTGCGGGCTTCTTCGGAGTACTCGGGATCGGGCGTGAAGACCGGTCGGGGGGCAGAAACTCCGCCGCCAACCCGGAACACGCCACCACCGATGCCACCGCCACGACCTGGGCCAACACCCGGTCCTTCACCGCTGCCTACACCACCGCCGCTTCCAGATCCGATCCCGCCGCCGGATCCGGTGCCGTTTGATGGCGGACTCGAAGGCAAGTGCGACATGGGATCACCCAGAGTCGGCAGATTGTTCAGCGCCAGGTGAATCTGGGGTGGAACCACAACCGTAGGTTCCGCGGTCAGCTTGGGACTAGGGTTTCGCACGACTACCATAGGGGGAACAATCTGTTCCATGGCGAATTTAGGCAATTTGCCCTTTGGCGCCTGAAGCTTGTCGCGGTCACCGCCACCGCCGCCACCCCCGGCCTTCGTCCGGGAAGGTGGTAGTTGGGGAATATCTTCGGGGGACACCAGAGTGACGATGGCACGCGGCTTCTGTACTTGTTGCACAACTCTCCCGGCCAGGAAAGTGAAACCGATGATCGCCGCCAGCGCCAGAACATGCACCACCGTGGAGCCGAGCACGCCGTTCTTCTTGTAATCGTAAAAGCCCCAGATATCCTTAACTGGAAGCGGCTTCGAGGTCAGGACCAGGGGAGGCAGCTTCTTGGGAAAGAAGAAGTCGAAAAGATTCTGGAACAGCGACTTCCACAGTGATTGCTCCAGGGTAGTACTGGATAGCAGCAGATTCAGCTCGGGTTCGCCTTCCGGGCGAGGTCTGGTTTCTAGTGCAGCCATACCCGACTCGGCGTCCTGCATCCATGAAGAATCTAAAAATACTCTGTCTTTCCCCCAAGCTTCATAGCATCTTCACCGGATGCATGATGATGTCCCCCTTTTCTTGGAAGACATTAAACTCTCCAAATTGCGGGCCTTGGATTTCTTCCTGATGGTGGCCTTGCCAGAGTTGTTCCAACTTCGCTATTGCGAGAGAGACCGCATTCTCGCTGCCTGGAGGCAGTGGCTGGCCATCAGGATCGGCCTCCACGACCAGGATTGGAATTCGTGGGTTGATCGCCCGCAGTCTCGCAGCCACGTCAACGCCGGCCATCGGTTCGCCGTAGCTGTTTATGAAAACCGCCTCGATGCGTCGGTTCACAAAGACGAGGCCTACCGCCTCATTCACGTTGCTGCCGACCAACACGTCGTAGCCTGCGTTGCGCAGCTGCACTCCCAGGGGAGACAGGTTGGAGCTCCTCAGGGGGGCAACCTCGACCGCGAGTATCAGGTGGCCAGGCATTTCCCTCTTGTGACCTACACATATTATGAACCCGGTTGTGCTGTGGAGGATGTGTGGGTTTACCGAGATTTACGAATCGTTGACAAACGTTGAACCTGCCAGCTCTCCTGCCCCCGGGACCCCCGGGCATCTTGCAAGCGATTTGGCAGTCGGACTGACGACTCAACGCAATCTGCTGCGTGATGTCACAAGAAAAACCGTGCGCTGAACGTGTAAATTGACGTGGGGCCTCACGTGCGACGATCGCTCACCATCACGGTATTTCCACGCTGTTGAACGAATAGAACAGTCTCGGCACACTTTTAGGAATGGAGTATCAATATGCTGCCGGTTACGTATCCGCTTGCGTTCGTGGACTTCTTTGAAAGCCTGCGAGGAAGAGGGGAAAAGAACCACAGTCTGATTGCCCGTGCGTTTCGAACTCATCCGAGGACTGACGAGCGGATCCGACAGGCGGAGAGAAAAATCTCAACGCTACTGCCAGCCAAAGACCAGGTACACCGTTGACACCAGCGAATTTGAAGAGACGAAGTGACGAAGTCACAACTTGGCGCGCTTACCGTTGGGCGACACAAATCCCCCGATACTCTTCCCATACTCCGCCGAGTCGGAGCGCAGGACGGGAGTTCTGTCGAGCTGCAAGACCTCCCGTGAATCGGTCGTAATCCGATGGCACGAAAGCGGTTACAAGCAAGGGATCTCTTGCATGCGCGTTGCGCTGCGGAATGGCCCCTTACTTTTCACATTTTTCTGTTCCTGTATAGGATTTCACGACGATGGATTTCTTCCATTCTTCGATCTGTTCCCGTGCGTCTCTGACGAGTTTTGCGAACCGCCGGGCCAATTCGTGAATCCGCTGCGACTGCCTTCTTTCAATCGCCTCGTTGGGAATCAGTTCCGTGCCAACCCCGATGGCAGTAGCTCCCGACAGAATGAAATTCGCGGCCGTCTGTTGATTCACACCTCCCGCCGCAACCAGCAAGATCTGCGGCAAGGACGTTGTTAGCGCTTTGATGTACTTGTCCCCACCGACCTGTGCGCAGGGGAAGACTTTGACGAAGTCGGCGCCTGCGCGCCATGCCGTGACTACCTCGGTTGGAGTCAACGCGCCCGGCAAGACTGCAATGTTTTCCTTGGCTGCAAACTCAACGATTATGGGATTGAACGAGGGAGCAGTTAAGAAGCTGGCACCTGCGTCTACACACCGGGTCGCGACCTCCCTGTCGAGCACGGTACCCGCGCCAACGACGATCTTCGGATGGGAACGGACCAGATGGGAAATCAACTCTTCCGCCCCCGCTACGGTCATCGTAATTTCCACAATGGGAATGCCGCCGCGCATGACGGCTTCTGCGGCGAAATGCGCATCGTCGCCAGACGACACCTTTACTGCTGGGATGATTGCGATTTCCTTAATCAGGGCACAGACTTCGTTTTTCTGCATTTGCCTTTGACTCCTTCCCTGGGCTCCGCTCCCGCCTTGGCCGCTACTTCGAGGCATTCCTCACAGCGCTTCGTTGCCGTCCACTGCCGGCAACGGGTCGGCGCTGCGTGCCACCCACACATACAATGTCGGCAATAAAACGATGCTCATGAGGAGATCAGAGATCAGGCCTCCGACAATGACGATGGCGAAAGGACGCTGCGAGTCCGATCCAATACCATGCGAGAGTGCTGCCGGCAGCAGGCCTAGAGTTGCCACCAGCATGGTCATCATGATCGGCCGGAGCCTGAGAACCGCACCCTCCACGGCAGCTTCTTCGATATCGTATCCGCGCGCTCGCAGCTGATTGATGTATTCCAGCATGATGACGCCAGTTTGCACGGACACGCCGAACAGCGCCAAAAAGCCAACTCCGGAGGAGACACTGAAATTCGTATGGGTAATTAACAGCGCCAGCAGCCCGCCAATGCGGGCCATGGCCACATTGGTGAGGATCAGGAGCGCCCATTTCACGGACTTGAACATGGTGTAGAGGATGACATAGATGAGAAGAACCGTGAGGGGCAGCACGATTAATAGCCGCCGTTCCGCTCGCTTCTCGCTCTCGTATTCACCTGCCCAGTCGATGCTGTAACCGACGGGTAACTTGACCGCCGCGTTCACCTTTCGGATCGCTTCTTCCACGCTGCCACCTAGATCCCTGCCCCGCACGCTGAATTTGACGGCGACGTATCGTGAGTTTGCCTCGCGGTAAATCTCTGAACCTCCGTCGAGCACGTTTACCTTGGTCAGCTGTGGCAGTGACACTCGCTCACCCGTTGGCGCCAGTAAGCGAATCCTTTCCACCGCCTCCTGGGTGTCTCGATATGGCGGCAAATAACGCAGAACCAGGTCGTAGCGCTGCTCTCCAATCAACACCTGGGTGAGGGCGTTGCCGCCGACCGCGGTCTGAATCGCATCCTGCACGTCGGAAACGTTGATCCCGTATCGCGCAGCCTGATCGCGGTCTACAACAAAGTTGAGATTGGGCTGGCCGACAACGCGGAACACGCCGAGGTCCTCTATTCCTCGAACGTTTCGCATCACCGCCACGATCTGGTCAGCTTTCGCTTCAAGAGTTCTCAGGTCGTCTCCATAAATCTTCACCGCCAGTTGACCCTTGACGCCGCTCACCGCTTCTTCCACGTTGTCGGAAATCGGCTGCGAAAAGTTCCATATGACCCCGGGAATCTTCTCGAGTTCTCGGTCCATGGCAGCGATCAGCCGTTCCTTGTCTTGATGGAACACAGGACGCCACCTTTCCTTGGGCAGAAGGTCCACGAAGTACTCGGTGTTGAAAAAGCCGGTGGAGTCTGTGCCGTCGTCTGGCCGCCCAACCTGCGAGACCACCTGCGGAACCTCGGGGAAAGAAGCCAGGATCTCACGAGCCCGGTCCACCACCTGCAAACCCTCGGTTGGTCCCGTGCTGGGCGCTAACGTTCCGCGCACCCAGATTGCACCTTCATCCAAGTGTGGCAGGAATTCGGACCCGATCACTCCGCCGAACGCCAGATAAATGGCTAACAGAAACAGAACCAGGGACGCTCCGATGGTGATCCAACGGTTGCGGATTGCCCAGTGAACATCTTGCCGATAACGAATGGTCAGCCAGTGCATCACCGGGTTTGGCCACTGTTTGGCGTCTTTCCGAAAGAGGAGGCTGGCCAGCGCCGGTGCGATCAACATGGAAAAGATCAGGGCGCCCAGCAGTGCGAAGGCGACCGTCCAGGCCATCGGCTTGAACAACTTGCCCTCCACGCGTTGCAGGGTAAAGATCGGCAGATAGGCTGTGATGATGATGGCAATGGCGTAGAAAACCGGCCGTTGCACCTCGTGCGCAGCCGTCTTGATCCGCTCAAACAGGGTGCGGGGCTCTTCCTCCTGCCGGTTCAGATGCCGCACAATGTTTTCGATCATCACGACCGCACCATCCACCACCATGCCGAAGTCCAATGCGCCCAACGAAAGCAAGTTTGCCGAAATATGCCGCAGGTCGAGGCAGATCGAGGCAAAAAGCAGAGAAAAGGGAATGGTCAGGGAGACAATAATTGCGCCACGGACATTGCCGAGAAAAATAAAGAGGATGATGATTACCAGGATCATGCCTTCGGTGAGGTTGTGCAGAACGGTGTGCGTGGTGTAGTGGACGAGATCGTCCCGATCCAGGTAGGGGACAATCTTTACGCCCGGCGGCAGTATCTGATTATTCAACCGCTGAACCATGGCATGGACACCCTCCAGCATGGTCGCCGTGTCGGCGCCCTTGCGGAGAAATACGATACCTTCGACCACGTCGTTATCGTCCTCGACCACGCCGTCGTTGCGATGGATGGCTTTTCCGATTTGACCGAGGCGGATCTTCGGCCCCTGGGTAACCACGCCAATGTCTTTAATCCGAAGCGGAGTGCCGTTTTGCGTCTTAATCACCGTCTTCTCAATGTCACCGACATTGTTGACCAGACCGACAGCGCGAACGTTGATCTGCTGGGAACCCTGCTCGATGAAGCTTCCACCGGCATTGGCGTTGGCGTTGGAAAGCGGTGTTTCCAGTTGCGCCAGGCTTAGACCATAGGAAACCAGCTTGTCTGGGTCCAAGCGCACTTGGTATTCCCGCGTGATGCCTCCAAACGCGGAATCGTCTACGACATCCGACACGGACCGGATGTACTTCGCGACCACCCAGTCCTGCAAGGACTTGAGCTCCATCACATCGTAGGCGGGATTGCTGCTCTTTAACGTGTACCAATACACTTGGCCTACGGGGCTGTAATCAGGACCGATGCCCGGGCTCACGTTGGGGGGGAGTGTCACCTGAGAAAGACGTTCCAGTGTCTTCTGTCGATCCCAATCGTTGCTCGACTCGTCATCGAAGATCAGGTTTACGACGGACAGGCCAGCTAAGGAAACGGATCTCAGATGCACAAGATGAGGAATTCCGTTCATCTGGATCTCGATGGGGATGGTGACCTGTTGCTCAACTTCTTCGGCGGCTCGGCCCGGCCATTGCGTAATCACCTGTACCCAAGTGTTAGCGATGTCGGGGTAGGCCTCGACCGGAAGGTTGTGGAACGAAACAATGCCCCAAATGAAAAGAAGAACCGCGATACTCAGCACTACAAAGCGGTTGTTCAAGGCGAAGTCGACGAGGGCGCGAATCATTACTGTTCCACCGTGTTCTGGAATTCCAGGGCATTGGCTACGACTTGCTGGCCGGGGACAATTCCTGAGATCACCTCTTGCATCTTGTTCGGCAACATGTCGCCGCCCACAATTTCGGTTCGTCGGAATTGATTGTCTTTCACGGGAACGTAGACCCAATCACGATCGTGCAGGTGCAAGATGGCCGTGGCCGGCACGGCCGCTCGTTTCTGCTTTTGCCGGCCATGAAACGTAGCGGTAACGAACATGCCGACGCGCATAACGCCTGGGTTGCGCACTTCGATGCGGACTTTCGCCGTGCGAATGTTGGGATCCAAGATCGGGCCAATGTTGCTGATTGTTCCTGAGAGAACTCGATCCGGGTAGGCATTGAGACGAATCTCCGCCTGTTGTCCCAACCGCACGTTAACGAGGTCGTTTTCGTACACGTCACATAGCACCCAGACGTAGCTCAGGTCAGAGATGGTGAATGGATTCGGTGAGCCCAACCCGGCAACGCCTGCAGCGTTCGTGACCTGCTGGTCAGTGATGTACCCCGAGATCGGAGCCCGGATTTCGACAACTCCTGTGGGACGATCGAGATTGGGATCTCCTAATACACGGAGATGTTCGGCTGCAGTCTCGACGTCGACTTTGGCTTTGTCTTCTGTATCCTGGGCAACTTGCAGATCGTTTAGAGAAATTGCGCCTTTGTCGTAGAGCAGCTTGGCGCGGTCCAACTGCGTGTGGGCTAACTGTTCGTCAGCCACTGCCTTCCGGTAATCGGAGAAGGCGCCGGAAATGTCGGCACTCTGCACCTTAAGCAATACTTGGCCCTTCTTAACTGTGTCACCGAGACGCGCATCAATCTCCACAACACGGCCGGTAGCGATGGAAATAACTGGCACAGCCCGCAGAATATCGGGGTTCACGGTGCCCGTAACATTCAGCCGGGGAGTGGCAACGTGTTCGACTGCTTGGACTAACTGAAAGCGTTCAGGATGATCTACCTGGAACAGATTGCGGTCTTGCACACGCTCCAGCCTGAGGGGTGGTGGCGCCTCCGCCTGAGGATCACTCTTGCCGCCGCTGCAACCACCCCCGGACAGGCTTAGGGTCATGGAAAGGAAAGCCAAAACTGTAGGAGACTTTCCCTTCATGGCATCACCTCACGCCCGACGGCAAGATTGAGCTGATTCGTGGCGTTCAGGTAGGAAGCTACCAGATTTAGGTAGTTGACCTGCACGCTGCGGTAATCGGCTTGGGCGTTCAGGAAATCCAACAGCGATGCCGCTCCATGTTGATAGGAGAACGCAATCGTGTCGCGCACGCTGGAAGCCTCTTCCAGATATTGGGCCTTATAAGGTTTGAGGAGAATCACCGTGCTGCTCACCGTAGCATAGGCGGAATCGACATCGTTGAAAACCTGTGCCCGTGTTGCGGCAGCGAGCCTGTCATTGCGGTCGATGTCCAGTTGCGTGCGGCGCTTCTCACCCTGGTTGCGATCAAAAATCCGCAGAGGGATGCTCACGCTGAACCCGATGTACTGGTCGATCGGCGGATTGCGACCAACATCGAAACCAAGGGTGGGATCGGTCGACCCACCGGCCACCGCAAGCCTATAGTCCGTCTTTGCCTTGTCGACAGACAGCAGCGCTGCTCTCAGGTCGGGACGGGTATCGAGAGCCGCTTGCCGGAGGTCGCTGAGCGGTGGAATGTTCTCGGCAAAATCGAATGATCCAATGACATCGAACTGGTCGACTGGTGTGGTCTGAGCGTTTAACAGCATAAGCAACTGAATCTTCGCGATGCGCAGATTCACTTCGGCGGTTTGCAAATCGGATTCGTATTGAACCCTCTGCAGTTCCAACCGCTTTAAATCCACTTGGGCTATACCCCCGGCTTTGTAGCGCTCGCGATTTACATCGAGCACATGGTCGTAATAGGCGAGATTCTCTCGCGCGAGATTCAGGATAGCCTTGGCTTGAAGGGTCTCCACAAATGCCCCGCGAAGGTTGAATAGCAGCGACCTCTCCAGGTCGGCTTGCGCGGAGGTTGTGACAGCGGTAGCTTTCTGTGCGCTCTCCAGCCGCAGTCCGCGCTTGTGCTGGCGTTCCCACAGATAGTTGAGGGTTGCCGAAGGCAGCAGGTACGCAAAGGGACCATGGGGCGGGCCACCGCTGAACGGATCGATCTGGTCGGCGAGCAGGGTCAGGTTGGGGTTGGGCCGCAGGTTCGCCGTGATCTCCTGCGCCCGCGATTCATCGATGCCGATTTGTCCTGCCCGCAAAGTAGGATTCGCCGCCTCGAACTTCGCGCGAACCTCTTGCCAAGTTAACGCTCTTTGGGCAAAACTCTGGTCTGTCGAGACTGCAATAACCAGCAATCCAAGGCACAGCCCTTTGAGGACCCGCCGCATGTACCCTCCTTGCCCCATATCCGACGCGCCTGCTTGACCGCCCAGAGACGCACTGGTCGGGCTCCATCGAAAAAATCGTAACAAAATTGATACTTAGCTTAAGCTGCCAACTACGACTGTGGTCGCGGGCAACCAGAAGTTTGATCCGCGCCCTTTTTCAGAAGCAAAGCGCAAAGCAGCGCACATTTCATCGCACTACTGTAACCCTTCGGTCAAAATGTCACGTGAATAGACTGTTAACGCGAAAACCACGACCCACACAGGATTTAACAACAATAAGATCAGACCATTGAACTGTTCGAGATCGCTGGCGTTCGTTGGAATGCAGATACTGCTCGCTCCTTCGGACTACCTAAGGGTAGCAAGGGGCATTGTCGTGCCACTAACGCGTACCAAGAGTTCTCGATCAATCGTGCAGCCGGAATCATGACGTTGATCCCGCGTTCTTGGCTGCTCTGAAGTGACCCGATGTTGGCGCTCGATATCACTTCGTCCAGCTTTTCGGCCGGTATGGCCGCTCCCCGGTCGTCGACCCTTAAGCGAATCTCTCCGCCAGAGCGGGTCAGACAAATCGCGGCCACCGGACTTCCTGAGTGGCGGTAAATGTTTGTCAGGCACTCTTGCACTGTCCGAAAGATTACCCTTTCTATCTCCTGCGGATTCATGGTCAGGGCAGCCAATCTCGTACCTTCCGCGTTTGGAGGCGCGGGTGCGAGCATGCGCCAGAGAAAACCTCAGATCCAGTTTCTGCCCCTGAGGTGCAAGCAAAGATCTACAAGGAACGGGCAGCGCTTTACGACGACATTCGTAGGAGGACTCCACGCCGGGAGAAGGTCAACGTGGAGTGCAGCGTCATCCTGATTTCCGCTTGCCAGGACAACCAGATGGCCATGGATGGGCCCAAGAATGGATTAATCGTGGGCCATCGCGAGCGTGCTTTTGAACACCAGAGACCTTTCTCGATTGTTGTGCCGCGTGCCGCCGTCGCGGCATGAACATCGCGGGTCGTTTTCCTCCGGGGGCGGGCCTGCCGCCCCCGCAGATGCTCAACGCGGCCAGAAGACAAACGGGGGTTTCGTCAGCGATCGGCGGCGAAATCCTGTATCTGCAGCCAAGGCAGTGGCTCCAAGAAGTAATTCCGTCGAACGGAAAAATCGCAACACATACCCTAGTGATCCTGGTCACTGCAGTCCTGCAATTTCGTGATGAGATAAATGTGCTTACCCTAAACCACAGGAGACGTTAAGGAAAAATATGAATGTTTTTCTTGTAGTCTCTGAGCGGAAGAAGAAGGCCAGGACATCGCCGAGTAGGCGGTGATGTTGGCGGTGATCTTGGTGATTGTCGTGGGTACTTTGAGATTGATCGGCTCGAATACGAATACTGTTTTCTCCAATGGTTCCAGTACGCTGCAGTGGAGTGCTTGAACAGGAACAACGTTTGTTGGTTGCAGATAATTTCGGAGGTACTGGAACCGGGCACTAGCTAGATCAGAGCGGAGAGGGAATCGCAGCGCAAGGAGCGGGTATGGGAGCATGGACGAAATCCCTATTCCGAGAGGCGACTTCACGCATCGCTGCGGATTTCCTGGAAGCGGTCCTGGCGCACTACCCGAGACGTGATTTTCAGGTTCGATTGTGGGACGGTACTGCCTGGGGAGCCGAAAAGCAACCGCGTTTCACCTTGGTCCTGAAGCGCCCCGGAACTCTGCGTGCGATGTTTTCCTCACCCAGCGAACTCACCTTGGGGGAAGCCTATATTTACGACGACTTCGACATCGAGGGTGATATCGAAGCCGCCTTTGACCTCGCTGACCACTTCCTCGCTTATGAACGCAGCCTAGGAGAAAGTTTTGATCTCGACGCGCGCCTGCAGAAACTGCCCCAGAGCGACCGCCCGCGAGCAGACCTACGTCTCCTAGAGTTCAGTGGCAAGGTCCATGCCAAGGATCGTGATCGGCAGGTGATCAGCTATCACTACGATCTCCCGGCCGACTTCTATGCTCTGTGGCTTGATGAGCGCATGGTGTACTCCTGTGCCTACTTCCGCAAGTCGGACGAGGATCTGGATTCTGCGCAAGAACGCAAGCTGGATTACATCTGCAGAAAGCTGCGACTTCGCCCGGGAGAACGACTCCTGGATATCGGCTGCGGTTTTGCTGGATTAATTATGCACGCTGTCGCTCACTATGGTGTGCAAGCCGTGGGGATCACACTGAGTGTGCGACAGGCGGAGATGGCACGACAACGCCTGCGCGAAGCAGGCCTGAATGATCGATGCCGCGTGGAAGTCTCTGACTACCGCGACATCGATCATGAACCGCAGTATGACAAGATTGTCAGTGTCGGTATGTTTGAGCACGTCGGGGAAGCTCTTCTTCCAGAGTACTTCCGCCGAGTCTGGGACCTGCTACGGCCCGGCGGTGTGTTCCTGAACCACGGAATCGCCTACTCTGCTACCTATGGCAGACGAGGGGCGTCTTTTGTTGACCGTTACGTGTTTCCCGACGGCGACCTGGTGCCGATCAGCACGAGCCTTCGAGTTGCCGAGTTGAGCGGTTTTGAGCTGAGGGATGTTGAGAGCTTGCGGGAACACTACGCCTTGACCCTCCACCATTGGGTGCAGCGACTAGAAGCCCATCGAGAGGAGGCGCGTCGCGTCACTGACGAGACCACATACCGCATATGGCGGCTCTATATGGCCGGTTCGGCCCATGGATTTCGCACTGGGCGGCTGAACATATATCAAGCTTTGTTCTCGAAGCCACTACACGGTCATAGTGGGTTGCCTCTGACGCGGGCAGACTGGTATCACGTTTAGTCCAAGGCCCTCGAGGATGCGCGAAGGAACCCGATGCGCCGTGAGAGTGGACATTCAGACAGGCAGTTTACGGGAAGTGGTAGAACCGCTCTTGACAAATGATCCTGTCACCTACGTGACGCGCCGTGATTGCGGCGTGGCGCGAAGACAAGAGAGGAGGAAGCACATGAATCGCCGCGCGTTTTTCGGTCCTCCTGTGAGCTTAGCGATGGTCTCAATCCTCGGTATACTGGCACTCTCCTCGGGGTTTCTCGCAGCACAGGCCACGGTGTCGGCCGGGCCTCTTCGCCTCTACGAGGTAAAGACAGTCTATATTGTTCCCTCATCAGACGATTTCGCACGGCTCCTCAAATCCCGTCTGGAACAATGGGGCACGGTAAAAGTTACCGCGCAAATGGAAGAAGCCGACGCACTTTTGAGTTGTGAGACGGAAAGCAGAATCGTACCCGCGAAAGTAGTTGTAAAGGTGATCGATGCGCAGGTTCGCCTCGTGGACCGCCACTCTCAAAAACTTATCTGGAGCACGAAGAAGTCAACAAGTTGGGACAACAGGCTGGCTGACGAGATTATTGACCAGCTCAAGAAGGATCGCGAGAGGTCTTACAATAATTACTGAGCTCCGGTCTTGCGGGGTTGAAGCTTTTCTGCTGCTAG
>JASHSL010000122.1 GCA_030040855.1 Terriglobales bacterium | reverse complement strand
GCCTGATGCTTTCATGGCTCACTCCCAGCCGCAAGCACAAGCCGGAAGGGAACAAGCTCTCAAAGCGTTCGCGGCCATGCGGCCGATTGACGTGCACGTGCACGTATTCAAGACAGATCCTGCATTTCAGGCCCTGCTTGAGCGTTTGCATCTAACGCTGCTGAATATTCTGGTCATGGATGACACGCTCTCGTATCGCAAGCAACTTGAGCCGCAGATCTCCGATGCCTTGGAACTCGTACACTCGAGCCATGGTCATGTCGCTCTGTGCACCACCTTCGACCCTTACAGGTTTACTGACCCATCCTTCGACGTCGATGCGGTTCAACAAATTGACCGGGACTTTGCCCATGGCGCAGTCGCAGTAAAAATCTGGAAGAACATTGGGATGGAAATTAAGGACCGAGACGGCAAGTTCATTATGGCCGACAATCCGAAATTCGCGCCCATCTACAAGGATATTGCACGTCATGGTAAGACGCTCATGACACACCTAGCTGAGCCAGATGTCGCGTGGGGACCGCCCGACCCTTCCGATCCATCCTGGTCCTATTACCAGGAAAATCCGCAGTGGTTCCTGTACAAGAAACCAGGTTTTCCCTCGAAACAACAGATCCTCGAGGCGCGTGATCACGTCCTGGCTGAAAATCCAGACCTGCGCATGGTAGGAGTGCACCTGGGAAGCATGGAGAGAAATCTAGATGATATCGGAGCCCACTTCGATCGCTACCCAAACTTCGCCGTCGATACGGCGGCTCGAATGGAATATCTGATGATCGCACCTACGGCGAAAGTGCGCTCCTTTCTCATTCGATACCAGGATCGCGTGTTATACGGCACCGACTTAGATCTTGTGGCCACGGCGAATGTGCAAGAATCACTTGAGGAGTGGCAATCGACCTATGCTCGGGACTGGGAGTTCTTGGCCACGGATGAAACTTTTGAGTTCGCCGGAAGGAAAGTACAAGGTGTTGACCTGCCAGCACCCGTATTACAGAAGATTTTTCGCGACAATGCCCTTCATTGGATTCCTGGACTGTGATTTCTTCTTGCTTTCGGCTCGCCTAAGGGTGTGGTTTGTTCAGCATGCCCTTCAGGCATCCCCAGGATTGCTCTAGACGTCAGCGCCCGGACCGGTGATTCTCCTAAGCACGTTTTGAGGGGCGTCGGAGTGCGAATATTTCAACACCTAGCCAAGCTAGGGAGCCCTCGCGGTCATTGGAGCCTGAATGTAACCATTCGAACCGCATCATCCGGAGCGTGACGATGCGAACTTTGATCCGAGCAGGGCCGCGGCTCAGCAAAAAAAACTAACGGCATAACCCAGCTAGCATCCAAGTCAAAAGCCGCCGCCGACACAGTCTTCGTTCCGATTTTCTTGCCAGAAGAGAGATGATATTCATCGAAGTGAAGGTGGGGGTTTCCGCCAACAACTACGTAGTCTTCGACCACAACACCTGGGCCGAACAGCCACCCGTGTGGTGTCGTGGGTCACTGTTCGGAGGTATAGCGAGGATTTTGATGTCAGTGTCACCTGAGCCCCCATGAGTGATTCTCGGCACTCCGAACCGATCGGATTACTAACTTCGGCCAAGGACACGGCCGGGCCTCAGATGAGAAATCCATTAGAGAATCGGACGGTTAAGACTTTTTCAGCTCGGCACTGCGGCTAGGCTCGAGTCGCAGCTGTGCGAAACCGGGGTATTAATAGCACCTTCGTGGAGCCCTCTGGCACCGACGGGCTATTCCCAAAAATCCTAGGAATATTTATTTTTCTTGGTGAGCAGTTCTGGGGGAGGGCTGCCCGGGCGTCCATTGACTCGAAAGAGTCCGGACGCCCGCTTTATTTTTGGCGGACGTTCTCCAGGCCCCCACCGCACAATCTTCTAAGTTCGATCCACAGCCCTGACCGTCAAAACTCGACCACCACTGCACCTTCAGGAAAGCGAATCCGCCCAGCCAGGTGCCTTAAAAGGGTGAGCATCGACAAGATTCCCTGGCGGGATCACGCAGGAAACGGCAAGCTAGAGGGGGATCCGGGAATTTTCAGCTTAACGCCGGTAGGTGCCCATCCACTCGGCGGTGGCCAAAATGTGTCCTTGCATGGCCTGCTCGAGCTCGTGACGGCTCGCCCCGGGCTTCAAACCCGCCTTCTCATCAAGGGCATAGAGGCGAAAGAAATATCGGTGCGGTTTGCCGGGAGGCGGGCATGGACCGCCATAGCCGATTCGGCGGAAGTCGTTGCGGCCCTGCCGTCCCCCGGTGGGCGGTTCATCCGCTTTAGCGACACCCTCGGGCAAAGCCTTGCTTTCTGCTGGCAAGTCGAACAAAACCCAATGAGTCCAGGTCCCTGCCGGCGCATCCGGATCATCGGCGATGAGCGCGAAACTTCGGGTCCCCGTGGGAGGTGCAGTCCACTGAAGCGCGGGCGAGACGTCTGCCCCATCACACGTGAACTTTTTTGGTATGGACACACCGTTCTCAAAGCTCGGACTGGTGACAGCGAATGCCATTTTCTGGGTTCCTCCTTCTTGACCGGCGCCTCGACGGTTCTCCGCGGTCCCAAGCGAGACCGGAAGGAGCAACGCGGCCGAAATCGCGATGATCCTGCAAAGATCGGGCGGGAGCTCTGCGGCCATGATTTCCGCTCGATAGAGGGTAGCATCTTTTCGGGTTGATGGTTGGCGCCGATTGGCAGCCGTCAAAACAGCGCGCCGACATCTCAGAAAACAAACTACGTGGTACAGGCTGTGATCAAGGACATTGTCATGAGACTGGTAGCCTTCAGACACGCACCTATCATACTGGTTTCAGGAAACGATGAGTTGATCCCGTGTCCGCTATCCCCAGCGTGGAGGGCAGGAACTTAACGGTGATGATCGGTCACAGTTAGTAGGTCGAGATGGTGAAATTCACCGTGATGCGAGCTTCGGTTTCAACCGGCTGACCGTTTTCATAATATGGCTTGAACCGCCACTGTCGAACCGCCTCGCGGGCAGCCGTCGCGAGAATGGAGGGTCCCGAGAGAACGCGCAATTCCTGAATGTTGCCGCCCGCATTGATGAGCGCCTCGAGCACCACCGCTCCCTGAACCTTCATCTGCTTGGCCAGGAGTGGATATTCGGGCTTTACCGACCGCGATACCCTCTCGGCTGTTCCCGGAGAGAGGCTGACTCGCGCCTCGGCGCTTTCCACCGTGGTCGGGTCCGGTTGGGCCTCAAGGGCCTGGTTTTTCCCCTCAAAAGCTGCGGAGGCGGTCGATTGCATGTCTACCTTGACCGAATTGTTGACGGTTGAAACCGGGTGATGTTGATTACCAGCTTGAACCTCAACTTCCAAAGGCAACAGAATGGTGCGATTGGTCGTAGTTACCACCGGTCCATCGGCAGAAGCTTGCGAACTGTCCGGCACATCCTGCGCTGGGGCGACCTGCGCTGGTGCAACTTTCGGTACAGCTACCCTCGGTGCAGCAACTTTCGGTGCAAGAACGGTCGGTACAGCGGCTTTCGCTACAGCGGGTTTCGGTGCAGCGGCTTTCGGTGCAGCGGCTTTCGCTGAATGAGAAATCCGGCTTCTCGTTTTCTTGGGCCGGGGGGCTACACTTGGCGGGATTGATGGTGAAGAGATAGGCGCGGCCTGAGTGAGGGAATTCGTTGTGCTAGGTGTCGCCGCCGTCGCCATCGCGGTGGCAGTCGCTGGTGTGGAAGCCGCTGGTGTAGAAGGTGCTGGTGTGGCTTCGATTTGCTCCGAGTCGACGGACTGGTCCGAAGAGAACCAAAATTGGCGATCTTTAAAAAGCAGTACCGCCAGAGCGACAACCAGGAGGCCGAGGGCGATAAGCATACGCCTACGTTGCCTCTGTTCGGTAGCGATGTGAACCCGGCCAGAGTTAATCTCGATATTGGTTTCTGTCGTAGGCATGGTGCACTCTCCACCCAAGTGGTGGGCAATTCGACTTAGTATGCCTCGAAAACGCCTGCCGATTCCAGGGGTTTTCGCCCCACGAAAGTGCCATCGAACCGCCATTTCGTGCTATCCCAGATGCTCTGTGTGCGGCTGGTCTAGCAGGCGGCTTTTCTGCCTTCGCGAACCATTCCGACGAGAAATGACAGGACCCCGTGCTGCGTCGGCGGAGTTCAACCTCATCACCCTTGAATTCCGGGGGCGTGTGCTTTCCTTTTTGAGCTAGCAAGGCTCGCGAGGGCTACAGGGAAGAGCTGATGCGACTATTCTTCAGCCCGCCAAACGATAAACTGGCATCCAACTTGGAGTATCTGATCATTTCTTCAGGCCAGGCTCCGACCTAGGGAAAAGCTAATTTAGGGGGAGGGCCAGCTGGCGTTCTTCCGTGCGGATGGGACGAAAACGGTATAATCAACCTGTCGAACAAGGAGGACAGCAAAGTATGGACCCGCGTGCAGGCGGTCTCTGGGGGCACCTGAGAGCGAATCAGCCCGCTTATACCCTTACCATTGTGGCCACTTTGGCCATTGGTATTCTCATTGGAACCGTCATCTCGAGGGGGGTCAGAGGTCAAGAAAGCAGGAAGAACTCTGATGGTCCGGCTCCACTGACTGTTCCATCGCCCACACAGCTGTCAAACCAGTTCTCACAAATCGCCAAGGAATTGGAACCTTCCGTGGTAAATATCAATACGGAATCCAGGGTCAAGAGCCCCCACCGACGTCGCGCATCTCCCAATCCAGGTGGCGGGGACGATCAGAATCCTTTCGACGATTTCTTCGATCGCTTTTTCGGCAATCCCGGGCCCCAGAAGGAGACATCTCTCGGTTCGGGGGTGATCGTTGATGCAAAAGGTTACATCCTCACGAACCGACATGTGGTTGAGAAAGCCGACCGCATTAAGGTGGTCTTACTCGGAGATAGCCCGGGGGTAATGCATGAAGCCAGGGTTATCGGCACTGACGAGGAAACTGATCTGGCGGTGATCAAAATTGACAGCGATAAACCTTTGCCGGTCGTCAAGCTGGGCAACTCCGATAGCATGCAGGTCGGAGACTGGGTTCTGGCCGTGGGTAGCCCCTTCGGATTGGAAGAAACGGTTACTGCCGGCATAGTTTCAGCCAAAGGCCGCAACATCGTTGCCGGACGTCAATTCCAGTCATTCATTCAAACGGATGCGGCCATTAATCCGGGTAACTCCGGAGGACCGCTGGTCAATATGGCGGGCGAGGTTATCGGCATTAACACTGCGATTCTTACTGACACGAATGCCTATGCTGGCGTCGGATTCGCCCTGCCGTCCAACACCGTGGTCAGCGTTTATAACCAGCTTATTAGCCCGGAACACCGCGTGTCCCGTGGTTCGATTGGCATTGAATTTCCCCCGCAGGAGAATCCTGCCATTGCCCGGGTTTATGGAGTCAGCGGCGTGACGATTGAGAACGTTATCCCGGGAACTCCTGCCGAGGCAGCCGGGCTTAGAGTTGGAGACACGATTACTTCGGTCGACGGCAAGCCGGTGAAGAACGGTGATGACCTGGTCTCTTACATTGCCAGTCGCAGGCCCGGAACCAAGGTAACGATTGGATTTGTGCGGGACGGCAAGCCAGAGCAGGCCGCGGTCGCCGTTGCCGATCGTCTCAAGTTGCTCGGACGTCGGCTGAATGAGGAGGACGACGAAGGCGAGGAAGCTGCGCCCAAGCCCAGCAAACTGGGGTTGTCCGTGGGCGCGGTGACCAACGACTTGGCGGATCGTTTTGATATTCCGGCGGGCAAGGGCGTGGTCGTGCGAGATGTCAGACCTGGCTCGTTCGCTGAGGACCTGGGCCTCATCCGCGGCGATGTGATCCTCGAGGTCAATAAGCAGCCGGTGAATTCGGAAGATGATTTCGACCGCGTCACCTCTAGCCTGAAGAGCGGCCAGGACGTCGTCTTCCTGATCCGTCAACTGCGGGCGGGTCGCGAGGGTGGCACCAATTTTTTGGCCGGCACACTTCCGTAACCGGGCATGCAACCTTGGAGACTGGCGCGCGCCGTGTGGGTCTCGCATCATAGACGTGTAACCAGTCTTTTGCTTTGAGGTGGACTCTGTCCGACTCCTGCCTTCAAAAAATCTCGGTGTTCGGCGGTCTGGTGCTCACGGCCTGGCTATCTGTGGCCCAGACCAGCGCAACTGCCGCCAAGAGCGGAACCGCCTCTGCCCCAACTCACCGCAGTGCTTCGCAGAAGCACAAGAGGTCGCGTAAGGCGGCGAGCTCACGTCGGCGAGGACAACAAAAAATCGATCCACAACGGGCAAAGCAGATCCAGGAAGCTCTAATTCGCGAGCATTATCTTGCCGGAACAGCTTCCGGCGTTTGGGACAGTGCCACGGAGGCAGCGATGGTGAAGTATCAGGCTGACAATGGCTGGCAATCAAAGACCACGCCCGACGCTCGCGCGCTGATCAAGCTCGGCCTGGGACCGGATACTGAACATCTGCTGAATCCGGAGAGTGCTATGACTTCGCAACCGGCTCCGCGCAGCGTCCCTCCCTCTGCCCCAGCACCCGATACATCGAGCCCGACTCCGCCGCAAAAATAATATTGCCGGGATCGTCCGCAAGCCGAGACCCGTCTGCGGCGTAGCCCACTGCGACAATGGGAACGGTCGTCTGGCCGCTCAGGGGTGCGGCTGCCATCTTCCATAGCAACCGGCCACTGAGTGGCACGCGCCCGACCACCGGCCCGCTTTGTGGGTAATGCTTCGGGGCGGCTCAGCTTCAATTCTTGGAATGCGCTCGCCGTGGATCGCTACGAACCGCTCCATGCTTTCTTCCTGTCTCCGGTTTCTGCTTCGAACGAGTCGAAACTTCAGAGCGGCTCACGCTTTGGCCCTTAGCAGGACGATTCGTAAGGGCGCCCGCCGTGCCGGTCTTCAGAACATTCGAAAGCACGGTTCCGTTCGGCGAGCCAAGTCCGCTAGCCGCATCCCATCCCGGCCCGGCATCGTAACCAACGTTTTTGAATTGTTGATAACTGACGCAATTATTTCCCGTGGTGATGTCATGAAACGCGCCAGAGCTGGCGGCCAGCGCATAAAGTTGCGGATTCACGAATCCGACTCGTCCGTTGATCTTTTGGTTGATGAGGGCAATCAGTGCAGCCCATAACGGAGCAACCGCGCTCGTACCCCCTACCTGCTCGCTCTGCCCGTCTACGAGAATGTTGTAACCGGTGCTCGGATCGCCGTCAGCGGTAACATCGGGAACGCCACGGCCCTTGAA
>JASHSL010000013.1 GCA_030040855.1 Terriglobales bacterium | reverse complement strand
GTCTCCCGCCAGGACCGTCGCACACACCATGGCTGAGGCACCATGGGGTGCACGGAATCCTGAGCTTGCGGAGCCTCAAGTGTGGATTTCATAAAGGTTCAAAAGCTGCAATCGTGTCGCCTGCAGACGCTCTTCCATGATGGGAGCGATCCGTTTGAAGAGCTGGTAACCGAGATCGCTGTCGCGGTCCGACTTCTCACGGAGGCACCTCCCGTTTAGGGCAATGGCACGTGTGGGTTCGATGGCACGGGCATCAAAACTCCACCGATAGGGAGGAATTAGCCAGGACCACCCCAATACTTCGCCTGCCCCGAGGGTCAAGATATTGATGGCGCCGCGTTCGGGTGCATGTAGCTCTACGGCCATTTTGCCCTCCCGAATGAGATAGAACTCATTGGCCTCTTCCCCTTCGCGGAAGGCTACCTGGTTTGCCGCAAAGTGGACATTGGACGCGCAGCCCGCGAGCAGTTCGAGATGACGAGCACTCAGCCCTTGGGCGAAAGGATGCTCAGCTACAATTCTCGCAAGTGTGTCCATGATTTGGCTTCGCCTCCACCCCTTCTTCGGATTTGCGAATGGCCGAAACCTCTTCGGTAATATCGATTCCCACCGGGCACCAGGTAATGCAGCGCCCACATCCCACGCAACCGGAGGTTCCGAACTGGTCGATCCATGTCGCAAGTTTGTGAGTCATCCACTGGCGATAACGGGCCTTGGGCGTGGCTCGAACACTGCCGCCATGAATATAGGAGAAGTCCATCGTGAAGCAAGAGTCCCATTTCTGCCAGCGCTCCACGTGTTCCCCTTTCAGATCGGTGACATCTTCGACCGTCGTACAGAAGCAGGTGGGGCAGACCATCGTGCAGTTGGCGCACGTCAAGCAACGCGCGGCGACATGGTCCCATCGCGCATGCTCGTAGTTGCGATAGAGCAGATCCTTGATGCCTACCGTGTCCATGGTGCGGCCCATGTTGGCTGCGGTTCTTGCGCAAATACGATCGGCGGCTTCCCCTTCCGCGTCCTCTGCAGGCCGAGGCGCGAGCTCCCCTAAAACGTCCGCGCCCGCTGCCGTGCCAACCTCCACCAGAAAATAATGACGACTCTCCTCGAGAACTTCGGTGAGGGCCAGATCAAAGCCGGAGCTTACCCTTGGCCCGGTATTCATCGATGCACAAAAGCAGGTTCCACCGGCTTGGGCGCAGTTTACTGCCACCATAAAAACCTGCTCTCGCCTCGACTGATAGCTGGGTTCGACCTGCTGCCCATGAACAAATACTCGGTCCTGGATGGAAATCGCGTGGAGTTCGCAGGAACGTACGCCCAGGAAGGCGATCTTACGGTTGTCGTGCGCCTCCGGTTGAATTGCAAATCGATTCTCTTGCCGCGTGGCTTGCCACAATCGCACCGCGGAGGGATGCAGAAACCGCTTCCAGGAATGCGGTCCAACCGCATAGCCAAAAAGGGCTTGATCCCTGCGGCGGCGCAAACGATAGGACCCCCCAGTCTGCTCGTCCGTCCAGCCCACCGGCAAATCTGCCGCGGAACTGACGGTGTCGTAGACAATTGCCCCGTCCCGCACGGTGGGTCCAATCACTTCATGGCCTCGCCGAATGAGCACGTCAACCAGTTGCTGAAAATTGTCGCGTTCCAGGACAAACTTCTGGTGGCCGTTTGACATAAAACTCCAGCAAGGTCTCACAGCAGCGACCGCCGAAGCCGTGGGAGATGGGTCTCGGCTCGACTCAACAGGCCGTGCGCAGGAATCGAGGAGAAGACTATCTGGTAATTTGGACAACGTCAATGTGTGCCTCGAAAATCTGGAAAGCCGTGATGTTCCTGGTCGCTCTTCCCTACCGGCCGCGTCCTCCTCATTCCTCGAAAAGCTGGCCGTGGGTTGTTGTCATTCGGTAGCAAGCAACCTTCCGCAACAAATAGCCTAATGTTCTTGTTCGACGTAGCTTATGCGGAATGATGAGCCAAAGATGTGATCCGTCTCACAGACGGTGCTAGCGGCGCTCACTGCCAGGAAGGGGATCACAAGAGGAAGATTCGATCAGTAGCGGCGCCGGCCGTCTGTAGTGTGTGTGGCAGGAGGAATCTTATGGCAATCAGCAAGCAAGAAGCACTGGACTACCATCTGGGAAAGCGCCCCGGAAAGATTGAAATTACTCCCACCAAGCCTTGCCGAACGCAGCACGACTTAAGCCTAGCTTACACGCCTGGCGTGGCCGAGCCCTGTTTGGCAATTCGAGAACACCCGCACGACGCCTTCCGGTACACGGCGCGCGGCAATTTGGTGGCCGTCGTGACCAATGGAACGGCAGTTCTCGGTCTGGGAGACATCGGTGCTCTCGCCGGCAAGCCGGTCATGGAGGGCAAAGCTGTTCTCTTTAAGCGCTTCGCCGACGTGGATGTGTTCGATATCGAAATTGACAGCCACAATCCCGATGACGTAATCAAAGTCTGCCAATTGCTGGAGCCCACCTTTGGCGGCATTAACCTCGAGGACATCAAGGCGCCAGAGTGTTTTTACATCGAAGAGACGCTGCGAAAGACGATGAAGATCCCGGTTTTCCACGATGATCAACACGGCACCGCCATCATCACCGGCGCGGCGCTTCTCAATGCGCTGGAACTTGTGGGAAAGGACATCGACAAGATCCGTGTGGTGTTCAACGGAGCTGGGGCTTCGGGCTTTGCCACTGCCGAGCACTATGTTCGCCTCGGGGTGAAACGCGAAAATATCATTCTCTGTGACAGCAAGGGAGTGATCTACAAGGGCCGTGCCGAGGGGATGAATCCTTATAAGGAACGGTTCGCACAGGCGACCACACTGCGGACACTGGCCGAGGCGATTGAGGGCGCTGACTTGTTCGTGGGCCTATCCGTGAAGGGTGCGGTCACGAAAGAGATGGTGCGATCGATGGCTTCCCGACCCATTGTCATCGCGATGGCCAATCCCGACCCCGAAATCACGTATGAGGACGCCAAAGCCAGCCGCAGCGATGTCATCATGTGCACTGGACGTTCCGACTATCCCAACATGGTAAACAATGTGCTGGGCTTTCCCTTCATTTTCCGCGGCGCCTTGGACGTGCACGCAACCGCCATCAACGAAGAAATGAAGCTGGCCGCAACCCGCGCTCTGGCAGCGCTGGCCAAGGAGGACGTGCCGGATTCGGTGTGTCGCGCCTATGGCGTCGAGCATCTCGAGTTTGGGCCTGAATATCTGATTCCCAAGCCGTTCGACCGGCGCGTGCTGGTGTGGGAGGCCTCGGCTGTTGCCCAGGCTGCCATGGAAACTGGAGTCGCCCAAGAACCGGTGGACATTGAGGCCTATCGAGAGCAACTGGAGCGCCGACTCGGTAAAGCTCACGAGATTACGCGAATCATGATCCACAAGGCGCGATCCAACCCCAAGCAGGTGGTTTTCCCCGAGGGAGAAAACGAGAGGATTCTGCGAGCTTGCCACAGGCTGGTCGAGGAAAAAATTGCCACACCTATCCTTTTAGGCAACAGCGCCTCGATCGCGCTCAAGGCTGCCGACCTCGGCTTGGACGCGCAGACGTTCCGCATCATCGATCCCAGAAAATCCCCGCTGCGCCAATCCTACGTCGAGGAGTTGTTCCGGTTGCGGCAACGTCGCGGGGTGACTCTGAGCGAAGCCCATGTACTGATCAACGATCCCAACATCTTCGGCTCGATGATGGTGCACATGGGGGACGCTGACGCGTTGGTCTCCGGCGTAACCCAGCATTTTCCGGATGTCATTCGCCCCGCGCTGCAAATCGTACGTATGCGGGAAGGGTTACATAAAGTGTCCGGTTGCTATGTCATGATCACACGCAAGGGAGATGTGTATTTCCTGGCGGATACCAGCGTCAACATCGAACCGACTGCCGAAGATCTGGTAGAGATCGCGCTGTGCACTGCAGATGTAGCCAGGCGCTTCGATGTTGTTCCGCGCGTTGCCATGCTGTCGTTCTCCAGCTTCGGTAGCGCGAAACATCCGCTGACCGACAAGGTTCGCAAAGCCGTGGAGCTTCTGCACAAAGCTGACCCTTCTCTCATCGCCGATGGAGAGATCATGGCCGATGTGGCCGTGTCTCCAGAGATGCTGCGCGAGACTTATCCCTTCAGTTCGTTACAAGGTGGCGCCAACGTTCTGATATGCCCGGATCTCAGCTCTGCCAATATCGCCTACAAATTGCTGGCGAAGCTTGCGGACGCCGAGACCGTTGGCCCTTTTCTCATGGGGATGAGCAAGCCGGTGCACCTACTGGCCCGCGGCGCGGAGGTCGAAGATATTGTAAAGGTCACGGCTATCGCAGTGGTCGAGGCGCAGGAGACGAAGCCACCGGTGTTCGAACCCGCTACCCCGGTGGCGGTTGCCTCTCAGTTGTGAGCCCACGTCAAGGGCGCTCTGCGGGCTCATTCCTTCCCGGGGCGCCCTAATACAAGCTAAGGGGCGCTCAAGAGCAGACTGGGAACGCACGCGAGGAGGCTGACCTCAGCGGATTCGCGGCAATCAGGCGCGTCGGAGAACGCCAACTCGGCCTACTCTTGCGGAATTTTCCAGATACGCCCGGACTTCGCAACGCTGATCACAGCCTGTTTAGCGTCACCGTGGTAGAAATTGGCCGCGTAGTCGTCGATCAAGGCTGCCCGCTCCCACGTGTTGAAGCTCTTGACGAGTGGACCGGATATATCAAAAGCCTCTCCCAGAGGGTTGGGCTCCCATTTCCAAGTGAACTCGACGGTGGCGTGTTCCAGGTCATTCATCGTGATCTTGTCGACTCCGAGCAGTCTGCGCTCGGCGATAGGCACAACATAGGAGACAGTGCCGTCGTTTTCCCTGGTCTTCTGCACGCCCGCGATTTCGCTCAATTGCTTTTCGCCGGCAGAGGTCAGCGTTACCGGGATCAGTTTTCCTTTTGCTTTTCCCAGTCTTAACAGTCCGGCTTTCTCCAGCAGGCGATAGTTTGGATCGCTCGGTTTCATGCTTGGGGGGAGCAGCCCCGTGTGGAAGCGAGTCAGCGCCGGGCCTTGGGCATTTAGTACTGCCATGGCCAAGTCTGAGGCCTCGTACATGCTTAAAACCTTGCGGCTCTCCCGGATGTAATAGCCCGCTACTCCAACCAGTGCCACAATCATGACCACGATCAGAAGCAACGGGACGGCAGACGATTGTTTCCTCTCCAGCTCAAGTTCTTGCTCGAACATGCCAGCCATGGCCGACCTCCTCAATTGAAGTCTCCCGATCAGGCCAATCAAAATCTTGTACCAGGTACGCGAGGAAGGATGTGATTGAACGCACATGCCGCAGTAGCCGTGCGCACATGTTCAGGGGAAGCGGAGAAAATACAAAAGACGACGGTTCGCTTATGAGGGAAGTGGATTCCGCTCCCTAGGATTCGGGCGTTAGGCGGAGGTCCTCGACCCATGGGGGCAAGTCGTGCGTACGGCAGCTGAGCGGATCCCTCCCGCTCTTCGACTGCAAGCGTTTCTGTTGCTTTCCGGAATCGACAGGGGGCAGCTTAGGTCAAGATTCAGGCGGTATTGAACCTCACGCATATCGGCAGGCGCCTTGGCTCGCATGCCGTTTCACTTTTCAGCGATGCAGTAGCTGCCTAATTCTTCCCCGAGAGCGTCCGGACGTTGACCTTTTGCATATACGGTTACGTTGGAGCACTCATAAGGTCCGTGGTTCTTTGCCAGGCGGACCATAAGATATGCGCCCGGCCTGAGCACGGCACAGCCGAGAAAGTCCTTATTACATTGCAGCTCAATCGGGGCTTTCTCGCCCTGAGCGGTGATAACGACAACACCATTGTTGACATCGGCGCTTTTAACAGTGATCAGCTCCTGCTTTTCCTGAGATGCGCTTACGGCACCGAACCAGAACAAGATCGAAACGGTCAAAGCAACGCAGAGAATGGATTTGGAGTTCACGATGCCTTTTCTCCTTCTGTCTACCCTGCCCAGCAAATCAAACCCGGGTGTGAGCGCCTCGGTCCCGATACACCACTAATTCTGGATGTGCACGTCGGAAAGTCTCGGTAACGTGACAATCCCAACAAACCGGCTGGTGCGTTGCGAAAACTCCAGTAAGCTCTTCGGGCCGAAAGTCCTTCCATTCGGTAGTCTTGCGATCCGCATCCATCAAAGCTGGCGGGTGGTCTAGATGTTTCAACCGGCCAAAGCGCCTGTGACAAAGCGCGCAGCTCTGTCCTTCATACCAGCGGGAAACGATATTCCAGACCAGACAATTGTCGGGATCGGTCTCAATTTGCTGCAGACACTCCTGACCACAGTTCTGTCGCTCTGGCCAGCGGGAGCATTGCTCCAGCCCCAGCGTTGGATTGCCCCACAGGACGGTAGCCGCCGCCTTTCCAGCAGCTACACCTACGGCCACTGTTTGGTGCGTTTCGGGGCATTTTACAAGCCGCGTGCCTCGATAGAGGCTATAGGTTTGCATGGCTGGGATGGCGCGAAACAGAAAAACGCCGAAGACAACGACGAGAATAGCAATACCAAGAAGGATTGGCCCCATCATGCCTCACCTCCCGCAATGATCCCGATCCTCAACGATCGGAAGCATCCTTCGTCTCTATCCTTATATGATCCGGCGCAGAGGGGCTGTGCGCCCGGTCACGTGTCAGGGTGATCCCGGGGTGTCCTTCTTGCTGGTCTTTCCTTCTGGTCTCTGCGGGATCCCGTGGAGCAGCAAGATGCGAGGGGCTGCCGCTGTCATAGAACTCCTTGGCTCAGCCTGCGACTCTCCCAACTCTCGAACGTCTGAGCCCGCATCACGTGTTTCAAGTCACATCCGAGAGATATGTCAATAAGAGACAATCAAGATGGAAAGTCAGGCCGGTGACCCTCCAAATCCGAAAAACGGTGGAGGTGCAATGGCCGGCGGGTACACGCAGCGCCGATCGATACGGGAAACGGAGTCTAGAGAGAGGGAGGCAGAACTTTACAATGCAAGCAGTGTAAACATGATTCTTGCGGCACTCCCTCGAGAAGAAAGCGTTCAGCTGCGGCAGTATCTAGAGTTTGTTCCTCTGAAATCCCGAGACGTGCTTTGGGAACCCGACCAAGCGATCACGTGCGGATGGTTTCCCACCTCCGGGATAGTTTCCTTTATCGCCGTGATGCGCAATGGAGCGACGGCGGCAGTGGGAATCACCGGGCGGGAGGGATTCGTTGGAACAGCCTTAGTTTTGGGTGCTCGCGATGCGCCGGTGCGCGCCATCGTGCAAAGCGCCGGAAGCGCTTTCAGGATTGAATGGGAATACCTCCGGGGCTTACTCCCTGAAATGCCGCAACTCGCACAGATGCTTCGTCGCCATGCCCACGCTCAGGCAATGCAAGTGGCGCAGCTAGCCGCCTGCAACTGCCTGCATCAAGTGCCGGAGCGCCTCGCCGGTTGGCTGGCAATGACCTGTGATCGCACTGGGTCTCGCCTTCTGCCTCTCACGCAAGAGTTCCTTGCCCAACTGCTAGGCTGCCGTCGCTCATCTGTCACCGCGGCCGTAGGCGGTTTGCAGAAAGCCGGGGCGATTCTTCCTGGACACGGTTGGCTCCGCATTCTGAACCGGCAACAGCTGGAGAGTCGGGCTTGCGAATGCTACAGCGTAATGCGAAAGCTCTCTTCAATCTGCCCCAAGTCGGGTGATTGATCCGTTGCATGCCTGCGGCTCGTTTTGTGCGCTACTGGGCAGACAGCAGTGATCTCGGTCACCGACAATTGGACCGCACCCTGGTAATTGAAATTCAATCCCCTGAACGCTCTTCTTGGGGAGGTCGGCAACGGATCCGGCGCGATATTCTCGCCTCGCGTTGGTGAAGGAGGGACCGTGAACCCACAGTCTCGTCGAGTCCTAAACCTCGACCGTGCTCTACATGCGCAGTCGCCCTCGGTGCTTCTGGTCGCACGGAGGCGCGATCCTGGTCCCACCGATCTCCCCATCCTCCCAAACAAGGCAGCACAGACGCCTTCGCCCCTCCAGAATGCCTAAGAAGGTGAAGGCGAAAGAACGGGTGGAAAACGTCCCCTGACGGAGAAGGCAATGGCAGAGCGGCTGACCCAAGTGCTCATCCTCGACACGGATCCAGATACGCTCATCACACTGCAGCAGGTGCTTGAGCAGGCTAAGGTCGACACCACCATTACCTGGGACGAAACCGAGGCACGCCAATTGCTCCATACTCGGTCTTTCGACCTCGTACTGATTGGCGATCATCCTCCTGAACTCGACGCGGCGGCAATCCTGCGCGATTTCAGCTCTCTAGGCATCCGTGCCAGCTTGATCTTGCGGGAAGCCGTTCTCAAGAATGATATCGAGTATTTCTGCGGACTCGGCGCGATTGCCGTGGTACCGAGGCGAAATCCCCTCGTAGTTCTCGAACAGGTTACTAGGACACTGTCGCGCATGCCCTTTAAGACCACAGGGGTGAAGGCGGGCTTGGCCCACGCCCATTGATGGCAATCGGCCCCTTGAAAGCTGTGACCCGGCCGCCGTGCGACGAGAAACAAGTTATTTCTTGGAGTCGCCCAAGTCGGAGATTTACGATGGTCGATAAATGTGCCAATCCCACGTGCTCCGCGACATTCCACCGCCTCGGCGAGGGCCGACTCTTTATTAAGGAAATTGACGCTGGCGCCGGCGACGGCAGGGCACGCTCAAGAGAAATCCGCTACTGTTGGTTGTGCGACTCCTGCCGCCGCACCATGACCGTAATTACCGAACGAGGGAAAGAGGTCAAGGTGGCGCCGCTGCCTCCGTCCGCACCTGCCGCGCGGGCTGCGTGGTGAGCTTTTCCTAAAGAGATTGACCGTAGAACTCGGAAATCTGACCGCGAGGGAGGGAAACCCTTCGCTCGTCATCATCGTGCATGGGGAAAAGGCGAAGGCGGCAAATGCGCAACGCACTCCTGGTCAGCATCGGCGCGCTTGCCAGCCGGATTTGGCCATCGCCTCGCCTCTCCGCTCGACGTGCGCATGCGGGTCTTAGCGCATTGAGGAACTAGAAAAGCCGAAATGTAATCTCGACGCTGATTTCAACGGCCACCGGAACGCCTCCCTTGTAGCCGGGCTCAAACCTCCACTGGCGAATGGCTTCGATGGCCTTTTCCTCCAGACCCATCCCCAAACTGCGCAGGACACGGATATCGCGCGTGCGCCCGTCCGTTGCTACAACGGCCCCCAAAACTACCACGCCTTGATACTTGGCTTTGCGCGCTTCCTCCGAAAACTCCGGGTCGGGAGCATAGATAACGCGAGGAGCTGTGACTCCGCCCCCAACGCGATAGATTCCTCCTCCAATGCCGCCACCTGACCCCGGTCCAACACCGGGCCCGCTGCCCGAGCCGACACCGCCACCGCTACCGGAACCAATCCCGCCTCCCCAGCCAGTCCCATTCGACGGTGGTGCAACCATCGATGATAGTGGGTCTCCGAGGAGTCCGGTCTGAGGCAATGGCAGATGGATTTCTGGCGGAACAACCACCGTTGGTACGACCGGGAGCTTCGGATTCTCGTTCCGGATGACGGCTGCCGGGGGCGCCAGCTGCTGGCGCGAGAACTGGGGCAGCCTTCCTTTCGAAGCCGCGACTTTGTCGCGATCGCCACCGCCACCTCCCCCTCCTGCCTGGGCCCTTAAAGGAGGTAAGAAGTACGGACTGACCTCGGTGACAACTTCGCTGATCTGTAGCCTGGCCGTGTGGCGATGCGTCACCAGATAGCGGCTAGAAGCCAGCAAAAGAACGATGGCCAACGCATGGGCTACCAGGGACAGAAGGAAAGCGCTGTTGTGAATTTCATACAACCCATACCCTTCACCAGAGAGAGTAGGCAGAATTGCCGGCTCTGTTGCAGGCAGCGGCGGAGCCCGACCGAAGCGATGACGCAAAGCGAGAATCAACGTCCGTTGTGGGTGGGCTCGGCGTTCCAGATGCAATGCTGAGAGTGCTCTCATTCCATCAGTCCTCAGACAACGCAGCTTTACTGGCTGGTTCCAGGTCTTCGAGAACCGTCACGGCGGCCCCCCGGTGGATTCCTGCCCGCCTGCAATGTTTTCCGGACCCAAACACCATGGCTGATGAAGAAGTGCTGGCCAATCAGAAAGACCTGTGAGGGTTCAGTACTGAGTGGCCGATTTTCTCCAGTCCTGCTTGAGCTGCTCAATGATGTCGTCTGCCAGTCCGTTCGTATCATTCGTTGCCGCTTGCGTGGTCTTCCAAATCGGTTTTTGGGTGCGACGGTCCACAAGAGTGGCTTGTGCAATCGTGTGCCACCCAACCACTTTGGCCGGCACCATGGTGGTCGCTGTTCGACAAGTCAGGACCGCATCAGCTTCCTCCGGCTTGGACACGATTCCTACTGCGCTCCATTTTTCGAGACGAGCTTTGACGAGCGACACAAACTCGTCTGAGGACGGAACTACATAGATCGACCTCACTTGGTGGAGCAGAAGGGGTCCCGCCGACAGCGTGACCTGTGCAGCGGCAAATCCCGTCGAGAACAGCAGAGCCAGGATGGTTGGGATCGCCCGTCCAACCGGGCCGCTTAAGGGTCGGGAGTTCATGGCAATCACCTTCCTTTCCCTTCGGAGAGTGCCCAGGCGGTCTCAGGTCATCGTCACAGACTCATGGAACCACAGTGATCATCACGAGGCCTCGTGCCGACCAAGGACGTCGGCTTCCGCGTTCTCGAGACGAACGAACGCGCTTGCCCGCGGACATCGCCTTCCCTCCAGCGTTCAGCCATTTCTGGATATGACCCTAGGGTCCATCGGCGAGCGACGCGCTCTGCCCCTCACAGCTCGGGGCACGCCGTGTGGAACCAGCCGGTCGGAGTCTTATTACCAACTCTCTGAGTCGCTGTCGGGGTCGTGCTGGGCTGTGCAACCCACCAAGTCATGATCGGACCAGAGGAGTATGGCGACGCCTCCGCATTTCCCACAGTACAATTCGAGGACGCGAGACGGCGTGACTTCTCTGATTGCCAGATCATCGGCGCCACACCGCGGACAGAATTTGATTTCGTCTTGATTCATTGCCGTTCCTCCGCATACCACCGGAAAAGCACTCTCCCCTTTCATATTGTTAGGGCGAATGGGCCTCGGCAGTGAGCGTGGTCACAAGCGGTTGTGAGAAAGGTAAGCAGGCTGGGAAGTCAGGGATGCCAGCCAAGGATGGTGTCGGCGTTCTGGGCTCAGGCCCAAGGCCGAACTCGGGAAGCAACGGGCTGTACGGGTCGATCGCAAAAGCGGTGGGCGCGAGAGGAACCCGAGCTGCAAGAGAGCAGGACGCTTTTTGAGCAGTTGCTGTGCCCTCTTTTCCGCAAACTGCAAGGTGGGAAGTTTAGCGCTACCTTCGAATGACTTCAACAGAACAGTGGGCATGCAGGGCGATAGCCTCCGACACGCTGCCCATCAGAAAACGCTCAAGTCCCTGCCGACCGTGAGAGCCGACCACGATGAGATTTGCCGCCCAGGTTTTCGCCTCATCCAATAAGATGGCTCGCGGGTCACCTATCGGAGTTGCCGGGCCATCGCACACATTCAGGTTCACGCCAACCAAAATCTTTCGCGCTTCGGCCACAGCCTCGTCCGCCCGAAGCCGGGATCTCTTCCACAACTCCTCGAGCAAGCTGGTAGGGTACTCTGAACCGGGTGGCGCCGCCGGCAGTCGATTCTCGGGGTTGACCAGCTGCACAACACTCATAATCCTGATCCGACTTTGTGGAGGCCACGGGCGATTGGCGACAGAGTATACGGCCTTCACCGAGCACTCCGAGCCATCCGTCGCCACCAGAATCCTCATCGCGGGTTCCACTGCGCTCGCACGTACGATTTCAACGGAACACGGCGAACCGCGAACGACGGCAAAAGCTACACTGCCCAGGAGAAACCGAATCATTTTGTTCTGCCCGTGAGAGCCCACCATGACGAGATCAGCGCCCCACTGCCCTGCAAATTCGGGAATGGCTTTCTTCGGCGCTCCTAGTTGGATTTCCCTGAAAACCTCGTACCCGCATTGGGTCAGTTTGTCGGCAGCCACATCTACCAGTCCTTGGGCCTCGCGCTTGGCATCTTCGATCAGGGCGGGTAGCCCTTCCCAGCTGCCCATATCCACGATACTCAGGACGCAAAAAGTGGTGCCGAAGGGCCAGGGGCGCGTCGCCGCTGCGTGGATCACGTTCTCGGACGTGCTCGAGGAATCGATGGCCAGCAAAATCTTCATGTTCTTCTCCTTGGGTGACCTCGCTACCTCTCCCGCATACCAGGTAACGTCCACGTCAGCGAGTAGCAAGGTTATGTTTCAAACCCGTGCCTTCGGCAACCGCGGACCCACCAATCTGGCACGCGAAACCCATAACTCCACCTGAGCAGCATGGTGAGATGCCGCCAAAAATTCAAGAGAATTCAACCCCGCCCGATCCCGCATGCCGCCTCGGACAGAACACCTGTTGTGTGTAGGAAAAATATTTGAAGCGAGGCCCAGCTGGATTTGCCTCACCTAGGGGCAATCAGAGTAATATGCTTCACCTGGCCAGGACGAAGGAAGAAGCCGTTCCGTTCGAAGCTGCTGACCAAACGGCCGGGTGCGCAGCATGGATGAGCGGCGCTGCACAGACTCTCGCAAGCTAAATTCTTGACAACATCGTGCGCTCTATGGTACTTCTCCCGGACGGTTCAGACTGGTCCGCTTCTCGGACATCCGACAACGATACGCTTTGGGGCTCCGTCTGGCTTCGGTCGGTAGAGGTGTGTCTGAACGTCGGTCCGGGTTCCGCTGTCACAAATCATTTCGGGAGAGGAAAGCCATGCGTTCGCTGCCAAGATTATTTGCGCTTGTGTTCCTTTGCCTGGTGCCGGGTGCACTCGCCCAAGCTCAAAATGCGGACGCTTCAGACACAGCGCCATCGGCTTCCGCGAGCGCAAGCAAGCAGGAAGTCAACGAGCTGCGCAAGGAGGTGGTCGAGCAGAGGAAGACGATCGAGGAGCTGAAAGCGATCGTCCAAAAACTGGCAGAGAGCAAATCCGCGGCTGACACCGCCTCGGCGCAGGTCAAGTCGGTTGCGGATACTGGAACGGTCCAGGCCAGCGCAGTCGCGGGCGTTGCGGACGGCGGAGCTCACCTCGTCGACACCGTCTTGGTGCAGCCCGATCCCGACCCTCCGGCGGCCGAAGCGGAACAGGCCCAACCTGCCCCGGTGCCTAAGAGTCCGCCGCTCACCGCAGGCTGGAACGGGGAACACTTTTTCGTTAGAAGTCCGGACGGGCAATTCAGTATCAGCCCCTATGGCTATGTTGACACCGACTACCGCGCCTATAAGGGCGACGGGGCGCCTGCCGACACCTTTGTCCTCCGCCGCGCCCGCTTCGGTTTTCAAGGAAACTACGGCTCCCACTTCGACTTTGCATTGCTGGCGGACGCCAACGCCACCAGCGGCGCCGTCGTTCGTGATGTCTATCTGAACGTGAGGATTCGACCCGAGTTCCAAATCCAGGCGGGTCAATTCAAAGAGCCGTTCTCTCAGGAGACCCTAATCGGCGCCACCAACCTGGACTTTGTCGAACGCGGTTTGCAGTCCCTGCTGTACCCCTGTGCTGTCACTGCCTACCGCTGCCCCGGGGTAACACTGCACGGCGACATCGCCGGCGGGGTTGTCCAGTGGTGGGCGGGGGCCTTCAATGGGCGAGGCGGGGTTACCAACAATGTGGTGAACGAGCCGGAACTTGTCGGAAGATTACGCTTTTATCCCTGGCGCAATACCAACAGCCGCTGGCTCAAAGACTTTGCCTTCGGCGGCTCGGTTTCTCATAGCCGCTCCCGCGGCCTGTCCGGCGACGTGAGCTTCAGCGGCACCATTCCCGATCAAACCTACGCGTTCTTCCCCCAGCTCCCGATCAACGGCCCGATCGAAAGATACGCCGGTGAATTTACCTACATCAAGGGGCCGTACGCCCTGCGAGGCGAGTATGTGCAGCAGCAAGAGCAGCGAGACGGGGTGGGCTCGTTATCTGTTGGCGGCCTGGGTTTCCTGACACTGCCCGGCATCGGCGCCAAGGCCTGGAACATCGGCACCACGTTTTTGTTGACCGGCGAGAGGCGGCCGGAGAACGGCACGCCGCGAGTGAGGCGTCCGCTGTTTGGTCCTGACACCCCAGGCGGCCAGGGACGCGGACTAGGAGCATGGGAAATCACGGCGCGCTACTCCGGCATTCAGGCCGATGCGCCCGGCGGCAATTTCTTAAATTTTTACACCCCGGGATTCGTGCCCACGTACGACTATCACACCGACCAAATCTCGTTTGGATTCAACTGGTACCCGAATTACTGGGTAAAATACCAGTTCAACGTGAACATCGATCAATTGCACCAGCCCAGCACGATTGGCCAGGTGCCGCAGAATTTCTATGTTCTGATGCAAGAGCTGCAGTTCAGGTTCTAAAAAACGTCGCGCAGCGACGTTTGCGACCTGGTTATGGAGCGATGACCACTCGGTGGTCAAGGAAAATTTAGGAGGAGCCAATGCGATCGGGGATTCTTCTTACCATCCTTCTCACCACTTTGTTTGTGATGGCAAGCGGCTGCGGAAGCGTGGCTGGTTGTCCGACGTGCGGCACAACCACTTACGGTGCCTACGCAGATATCGTTAACATCCCCGTGCCCGAGCACAACCCGACTGGCGAACCCGGCGGCCCGTTCAATTCTTTCGACATCAGCTGGGTGGGTTCAATCCATCACTTGGACTACGTATCCGATCGCATTGGCTTGGCCGTCGATGTCATCAACACGGTCACCAACATCGCGGTTAACGCCCTGCAGGGGGTCAATGCGGTAACCGCAGCCGGCGATCAAGCCAGCCCGTGCGATCCGAGCATTCCGCCCATCATTTCCGTGTTTGGCAATTTCACTCGCTACGGATGCC
>JASHSL010000121.1 GCA_030040855.1 Terriglobales bacterium | reverse complement strand
AAGCGCCTGCCTGTGCTGTGACTGTGCCGCTACTGTGCCACTCAGCCTCAAAAATCCCACACAAAACCGCACAATTCGCACGACACTCGAAAGAGCTATCCCTCTAATTTATCAATGACATTGGGAAAATCGACGGCGGGTACCCGCGATTAAGAGTCAGTTGCTCTGCCAGTTGAGCTACGCGCCCGTAGCACTCTTTTGAGTAATTTACCACACGGAACAAAAGCACTTGACTTTTCGCCGGCGTGAGATCGCAAGAGCGTCCGAACAGATTCGACGAGTCCAGGATCGCATAGGACTGTCTCGGCGGCTTCAACGAACAACTCGGGTTATTAACAAACATCAGACGGTTCTGCCCTTCTGGATAGGGACAGCCACAAAGCAGGTTGGCAGTGCGATCCTGCCAAAGTCGGAGGCACAGAGATGACTGGCATATCGAATAGGATCCGACCTCAATCCCCCCGAACTCGATCGATGCTGCTGCTGATAGGATGTTGCGTTGGCTTATGGTCGGGATTGTTGTCCAAGTCGCTTGGTAGGGCGTGCGAGTGGGGGCTAGCGGGAAAGGGAGACAGAAGAGATGGCTGTCAGGCGTGGAAAACGAAAGAAGCAGTGTGAGTTGTTGGAGAAGATGTGCACGAATCTAGGGCAAGGGAAGTTCGTGAAGAGGTCCAAGTCCGCATTCATGAGGCTAATCGCATTCGGCTTAACTATCGGTGTGGCAGCAGCGCAAACAGCACGCTGGTCAGAGCAGGAAGCGAATGGCTGGTATGCGCAACAGCCCTGGCTAGTTGGAAGCAATTACGTTCCCAAGTCGGCGATCAACCAGCTGGAGATGTGGCAGGAAACAACCTTCGACCCGGTCGAGATCGATACCGAATTGACTTGGGCCGAGGCCATGGGCATGAACACAATGCGGATATTTCTCCACGATTTGCTCTGGCTGCAGGATCCCCATGGCTTTCAAAGGCGGATTAACCAGTTCTTAACGATTGCCTCCCAGCATCACATCCGTCCGCTATTTGTTCTTTTCGATTCATGCTGGGATCCTCGACCTCATCTAGGTCCACAGCATCCCCCGATTCCAGGAGTTCACAACTCGGGTTGGGTGCAGAGTCCGGGTGCGATGGCGTTGGCGGATGCAACCCAGTATCCGCGTCTGAAGTCGTACGTGCAGGGCGTGGTTGGAGCCTTCGCTCAGGACGACCGCGTCCTTGGCTGGGACATCTGGAACGAGCCGGGTGCGGAGAACGCCGGGAGCTACCCCAATGAAGAACTCAAAGATAAGATCGCCCGAGTGGCGGTGCTCTTGCCCCAGGCGTTCGCGTGGGCGAGGGAGGCGAATCCCACGCAACCACTTACCGCCGGAGTATGGGCGGTGGACGCCTCGCCGAACGGAGGCGAGCTGGATGCGCTGCAGCAGATTCAACTGCGCGAATCAGACATCATCAGCTTTCATAACTACAGTTGGCCGGAATCCTTCAGGAGCCAAGTGGCGTGGCTGCAGAAGTACAATCGGCCGGTGATCTGCACCGAGTACATGGCACGGTCGGCCGGCAGCACGTTCGACACGGTGATGCCGATCGCCAAGGAGGAGCGGGTGGGTGTTATCAACTGGGGGTTCGTGGCTGGAAAGACGCAGACATACCTGCCTTGGGACTCCTGGCGGCGGCCGTACATTCTCGACCAACCGCAGATTTGGTTTCACGATGTGCTTCGGGCCGACGGCACTCCGTACCGCCAGGCGGAGGTGGATTTGATCCGCCGGCTGACCGGAATGCAGGCGGAACGGAGATGATAGGCATAGCACCAATGAAAGCCCTCAGCCGGGTTCTGCCGCGAGCGAGACGTTCGGTGCACCAGCCGCACCCCGTGCGGGAGTCCTGCACACGGCTCATGCAGCCATACCGGAGGCGCTTGAGTGTTGTGCGGTGGAGAAAGCGGCGCAGACCGCAGGCGGCTGAGCAGATTTCCGAGCTGCGTGCCTCGGTCACAGGGCAGAACAACCCCGTTTGCCGCTTAAGCAAGCCTTCGTAATTGCGACAAGAAGACCAACCTGGCTGCGAAGGGTTCCCAGCCGTGCCTCACGTCCATCAACCTGGGGGCGACAGCAGCAACTGTCTTTTGCCTAAAGCTGCATGAAAGTATCACTTCCAATGCGAATAAAATTCCCACGAGGAGCTACGCCGCCATTACCTGCGAGACCCATTCGTGATTACCGCCGTCCAACCGCAGTTACGGAAGTGGCATTTACAGCGAGCAAGGTTGCCTCTAGTATCGACAATGTTCTTGGCAGTTCTTGGGGGAGGGCTGCCGGGCGTCTTGAGCTGAAAAGTTCAAGACGCTTTTTTTTGGAACGGAAAATTTCTTCGAATCAGGGTCGCAGAGTGCGAACCTACTGAAGCTCGCGAATCACGCAACCCAGCCGCGCAAGCCGAGCGGGCTTCAAGCAAACACCCCCCACTGGCCACCTGCCAGAGATGGTCAAAGAATTGTGGGGATCACCTAGAGGACTTCGACGATTTTCTGAGACACGCTGTGGATTCTAAAGGCTTGAGTCGCGGCTCGGCCCTTCAGCACCAAGCCTTCTGCCTTGGGTTACGAACGCTGCTGCAAGTCGGCCGCGAACCGCGTCATTGCATCCGATACACCTTGGCTTGGTCGACGTAGTCGCAGATTCCCAAGTTCCACCGGAGGGCGTTGTTCCAAGGTTCCGATGAGCATCGCCTCGGAAAAGCCAAGCGAGGAAAGAAACCCGTACTTGGCGCACAAGCGATTTATCCACCGTTGCTGTCGCCGGGAAAGTACCTTGACAGGTAAAGTGGAGAAATTGCGAAAGATCCAAAGCAAATAAAGCCGCTCGGCAAGCGAGGGCCTTACATAACGTGGGCCCGTGGGAGTGAGTACACAAAGAACTCCTTGAGAGACTTTTTCCAACCACATGGCGAGCATCATCCTGATTACCTAGAATTCAAATCCAAAGCTCTCACAGCAATTTAAGGGCCAGCATTATTCACCAAAAACGGTGCAAAAGGGAAGCAAAATTGTTACTTTTTGTGCTTTTTTTGGGTTTGAGGAATATTTGCCCGTCGGGGGGGCACGATCGTGCCAGGCATCCCCGTAACCTCGAGCTTCCCCCCCGCCCCACCCGCCTAAGACTAACGATGATCCTCTTGAGGGAACGGCGAATGCGACGCCAACGGTTGGCCTCGCCTCCAATCCTTTGGCCCAGATGCTCCATCGGTTAGCATGAGTCCGTGACAGGCAGGCATCTTTTGCGGCAGGTTGGTCTGGCGCGGGCACTGTCGAAACTCGGCTACTGCTCCCGTTCGCGCGCTTTCGAACTGATCTGTGCCGGGCGAGTGGGCGTGAACGGGGCCGTTTGTCGCCGTCCCACGGCGTTGGTCCGCTCGGATCGAGATCGGATCGAAGTGGACGGAAAGCCACTGGCATCCGCCACCAAAATCTACCTCGTGATGAATAAGCCTCGCGGTACTGTCACCACGGCGTCGGACGAAAAAGGGCGAGAGACCGTATACGCCTTCTTGGATCGCAGCTTACCCTGGGTGGCCCCCGTAGGCCGTTTGGATAAGGCCAGTGAGGGACTGCTGATGCTGACCAATGATTCGGAGTGGGCGGCTCGCGTGCTGGCGCCCGAAACACACCTGAGCAAGACGTATCACGTCCAGGTCGCCGGTATCGGCGATAATGTGATCGAGCGAATCACGCAGGGGGTGATCGCTGAGAACGGGGATCGGCTGCGTGCCAAACATGCTGGGATTCTGCGAAAAGGCGGTAAGAATACCTGGCTGGAAATCGTTCTCGACGAAGGCAAGAACCGCCATATCCGCCGCATGCTCGAATCGCTGAATGTTCGCGTGCTGCGATTGGTGCGCGTGGCCATCGGGCCGTTGTGCTTGGGCGACCTTCCCAAGGGCAATTGCCGACCACTGAGCAGGATGGAAAAGCAGAGACTTGATGCTGAGATGAAAAAACGCACCTATCGGGAACCGGCTCTCGCGGCCAGACCGGCAGAGCTCCCCTAGCTACGATGACTGAGCACAAAAACCTAGCCCGGGGGGGAGACGTCTCCCGGATTTTGGGGGTTATCGTTGCTTAGCTTGTTGCGCCGCTTGTTTGCATGAAGGGCAACTTGGCAGCAACCCTGGCGGCAAGTTCCAATTGTTGTAAGTCCTCCGGGGTGAAATCGGGTCCTGCCGCAGCCGCGTCAAATGCCTTGCGAGAAACCTGGATCACGCCCAATACCTTCTGCTCGGTATTCAGCACCGGAGCTGACATGAGCTTCTGGATGGAAGCTTGTTCGGAGGGATCAATCTCCTCGCCACCCAGCAGCTTTATGGTTTCAAAGACGCGGGCGTGCTTGACCGTGGTAAAAGCGTTGAATAGCTGGGTTTTCTTCGTGGTTGCGGTATCCGCAGCCACCGACGAGGAACTGGAAACTGGAATGGATCCTACAGTTTGCAGCTGCTCTGGAAAGATAAACTTCAGCAAACCCTTCTCCAAGCGCAATAGGGCGACCTCGTTGACGCGTACAGCGAAAAGCTTGGACAAAGCGGCACAGAATTTCTCCGGCGTGAGTGCCCGGCTGAGGACGAACTCGACCGAATGATTAGGCGCAAGGGAGAAAGCCGCACGGTCTACCTTCGATGAGTCCGATTTGCCAGCCATAGGATTGTGAATGATCGCTCCGCCCGGGTCCGGGTTCTGCGAGCAGTCGGTACCATCACTATGGTGACCTTTGGCGCTGTCTGGCAGCAAGTTACCGACGTTACGGCTTCACGCTTGCCTATGCTTCTCTAAGGGTAGCCCTTGCTCGCACCAGCCCCGAATCCCGGCAGCCATCGAAAGGACGTTGCGATAGCCCATTTTCTGAAGATTGTCAGCGGCCAGGGCGGAGCGAAATCCGCCGCCACAGTAGAGGACTATAGGAGTGTTCAGGTCAGGGACACGGATCTCGATGTCGCGCTCAATGATTCCTTTGCCCAGGTGCATGGCGCCCGGGAGGTGGTCTTTTGCGTATTCACTCTCCTCGCGGACGTCAATTAGCAGAAAGTTCTCTCTCCGATCCAGTTTTCCTTTGACCTCAGCCACCGGCGTTTCCTGAATCCGCCTTCGCGCATCCTCTACGATCCGCAAGAAACGTGGTGAATGCTTTTCCGCCATGGTGCCTCCTTCGAACCTACCTCGGTTTAGAAAGTTAGGGCTCATCCTTCAACTAGATCCTGAGCGCTGGAAACGGGCAGCCAGCTGGATCGGGAACGCAACCCTTGAATCGACCCCGATCGGGTTTCAATCGGCGGCTATTCTGAAACCGAACCAGCAGCCATCGGATCGCTTCATCACCAAGTATAAGAGAGCAGCCGTGGAATCGCATCCGAGTGTAATTAAGAGCCGAGCCGATTGCATGGGACCAGGATGGTTGCCACGCGGCGCTGCATGCGAGTTCACCAGCTTCGGGCCAGAGGACCGCGGCGCATTCTCAGCTCTTGGCGACGATGGGCGCTTCTTGAGCGCCCGGCGATGGGAATGCAGACTGCAGAAAGACCTGGAGGTTGGCTTCAAGACTGCGGACTTCCTCTTTCCCGAGGCCGTCAAATTTGAACGGTTGTAGGCATCCGTGGGTAGCCCACATGGGGAATAACATGCGGGCCTTTCCGCGAATCGTCACCCCCACATGAAAGACTAGTTCAACCTTGATTCCTTCGTTAAGCGGATCATCGACTTGCAGCAGGCCTCCGGTTGTCGAGAGTGCATGCAAGCTTCCCCGAACTTGGCGGCCATTTTCGAGTCGCAACAAGCACAGAATAGCGCCTCCCAGGCGAACTCGTGGAGCCCGGGCCGGAGTGCGTTTTCGCGCGACCTTCGCCATGGTCCTAGACTATCTCATTGCGTAGCCACCCAGTGGAGATTACGAAAGTAAGCATTTGTCGCTCCCATCCCTAAGCTCCGGGCTGGGCTTCAATGGCTCCGAGCCTCTTTCGCTCTCAAGGCCCCCAGTCTGACCTGAGTGCCCCATGGCAAAGCCTTGCCGTGCTAGACTCCTCTTGCTCTCGCGAGCAAGGCATGGTCGAACTTACCTTCCTCTCTGCTGTATCCCTGGCACAGAGGATCCGGGAAAAGAAGCTTTCATCGGTTGAAGTCGTCGAGACCCATCTGAGACGGATCGACCAGCTCCAGCCGAAGTTGAACGCGTTCGTAGAAGTGAACCAGGACAGAGCTCTACGGCGGGCGCGCATTGCCGATGAAGCCTTAGGCCGCGGGGAGCAGCCCGGATCCCTCCACGGTGTTCCGCTGAGCATAAAGAGCTCGATCGATGTAGAGGGCCTGTCCTCGGAAACCGGGAGCCGGCTGCGGGCGGGATACCGCGCTTCAACTGACGCACCGCTCGTGTCGCGCTTGAAGAATGCGGGGGCAATCATTTTGGGCACAACGAATTGTCCGGAACTGCTCATGGCGTGGGAGACGGACAATTTGCTTCACGGGCGCACCCAGAATCCCTGGGATCTGTCGCGAACCCCCGGGGGATCGAGTGGCGGCGAGGCGGCGGCGATCGCTTCGGGATGCTCGGCCGGAGGAGTCGGAAGTGACGGGGGTGGGTCGATTCGTGTGCCCGCGCACTTCACCGGCATTTGCGGCCTGAAGCCCACGCCGGGGCGCATCCCGGCCACCGGGCACTTTCCGCCCTCGCTAGGTCCCTTTGCCCTGCTCGGGGTGGTTGGCCCCATGGCGCGTACCGTGGGCGATGTGAAGCTGCTGTTTGAGACCCTTCAGGGCCCAGAGGACGGCGATCCTTCCTCTGTACCCATCGCAATACGCTGGCCGACACTCCAAGAACTGAAGAGGCTGCGCATTGGCTATTTTGAAGACGACGAATGCACTCCGGTTACGGCGGAAACTCGCAGCGCCGTAAGGACTGCAGCCGAGGCGCTGGCGCGTGCAGGCTTCGAGGTTCGGCCGTTTCGTCCCCAGGGTCTCGAACAAGCACGACACCTGTGGTGGCAGTTGTTTCGACTCGGGGGATCGATGCTGCTGGACCCTATGACCAAGGGTAGGGAAGCCGAGCTCAGTCCGATTCTGAAGCAGTTTTCCCTTTGGGCATCTGCCGAGGGGCCGCATACGGCTCATTCGCTTCTCGAGACGTGGATGACGCGGGACAGTTTGCGCGCGAAGGTCTTCGAGCAGATGCGGGCATTCCCGATCCTGCTTTGTCCGGTGGCTGCTATCCCGGCGTTTCACCATGGCGAGCGCAGTTGGAAGATCGCTGGGAAGACAGTTGACTATCTCAATGCCTGGAACTACACAGCATGGTTCAACTTGCTGGGCGCTCCGGCTGCAGCCGTACCCGTGAGCCGGTCGCGGGAGGGGCTCCCGATTGGAGTGCAGATCGCGGCAAAGCCCTGGCAAGAGGAGTCGGTACTGGCTATCGCCGAGGTTGTCGAGCAAGAATGCGGAGGCTGGAAGCCGCCACCGATCGATGCTTAGAAGGGGAGTGCTTGACCGCCAGACAACCAAGGTAACATTTTTATACTATTCCGTTGTCGCCGTCAGACGATAACCTGTTGCCACCCCAGATTCGCGCCCTGACGATTGGTGTTCGGGGCAGGTCGTTCTTGATGCCAGGAAATGCAGCAGCTTTGGCAAGACGCTTCTTGTTCACAGGTTTGCTCCTCCTCTCGATCTCGGCGGCATATCTTTACCCTTTTCCACAACAAACGATGCTCTACGCCCTGGTGGTGCTGCTGCATGCGGTTCTCGGAATCGCGACCACGGTTGTACTGATCCTCCTTCTTTATCCTTTGCTTCGAGACTCGGCGATTGGCTCACGCTTGGGGTGGATTCTGCTGGCAGGCGGAGCGGTTTTGGGATGCATGCTGGTCAAAACCGGTGCGCTGCGGTCGGAGTCGCACCTGTTCTTCCTTCATATCCTTCTGTCTCTCGCCGGCGTCGGCATTCTTTTCGCGGAGTGGGCTTCCCGTCTCGGGTGGTCGGGTAGTTCGCTGACCCGCTCGCTTCTCATCCTTCTGGCGCTGGCGCTGGTTGGCTGGGGAGCTCGCTACCTGCGGGAATCGCTGTGGCAGAACCGCGGCCGGATTGAGAATCCAGCCCTGTCTCCCGCCGACATGAACCAGGAGGGAGATGGACCTGGGGGACCGTTTTTCCCCAGCTCCGCCCAGGTCTACGGGGGACGAAAGATCCCGAGTAACTTTTTCATGGAGTCGGAGTCCTGTAAGCGATGCCACGAGGACATCTACCATCAGTGGTTCAGTTCGGCCCACCACTTTTCCTCCTTCAATAACCAGTGGTACCGCAAGAGCGTTGAATATATGCAGGACACGATCGGTACCCGGCCTTCCAAATGGTGCGGAGGATGCCACGATCCGGCGCTGCTCTACAGCGGGCTGATGGACACACCGATCAAGCAGATCGTGCATCGTCCGGAGTCGCAGGCCGGCCTGGGTTGCATGATGTGCCACTCCATTGCGCACGTGAAAAGCACGATGGGGCAGGGCGATTTTTATCTCGAATATCCCACGCTTCATGAGATGGCGGCGACCAAGAATCCCAGCGAGCGCCGCCTGCATGATTTCCTGGTCAGGCTGAATCCTGAGCCGCACCGGCGAGTTTTCCTCAAGCCGTTCATGCGCCGGCAGACGGCGGAGTTTTGCTCCAGTTGCCACAAAGTCCATCTCGACGTGCCCGTCAACCATTATCGCTGGATCCGCGGTTTCAACGAGTACGACAATTGGCAAGCCAGCGGGGTTTCAGGCGAGGGAGCGCGCTCTTTTTACTATCCACCGAAGCCGGCACAGTGCGCCGATTGCCACATGCCGCTGACCCCTTCCCAGGATCTCGGGAACATCAACGGATGGGTGCATTCCCATCGTTTTCCCGCCGCCAATACAGCCTTACCGACAGCCAATGAAGATGGCGAGCAGCTCAAGATCACCGAAGACTTCTTGCAAAACGACATTTTGAGCGTGGACATCTTTGCGCTTTCCCGGGAGCGGGCAGAGTCGAACGTGAGGGGATTGGTGCAAGCTGCAATCGCAACCAACTTTGCCGTCGGCGAAGAGGCGGAAACGAAGATCACTCCCCTCGCGGAAGGCGACGTGTTGCCCGTGACCGCTCCCCTCAACCGGGTTCAGCCCATGGTTCGGCGCGGAGATACGGTTCGTGTCGATGTCGTCGTGCGTACCAAGAAAATCGGCCATTTCTTTCCGGGTGGAACCGTCGATGCCTACGACACCTGGTTGGAATTGAAAGCCACCGACGACCAAGGTCAGGTCATCTTCTGGAGCGGGAGGGTGGAGCAAGAGGGCAAAGGCCCGGTTGACAAGGGTGCGCACTTTTATCGCTCCCTTCAGATTGACGCCCACGGCAATCCCATCAACAAGCGGAACGCATGGGCCACACGGGCCGTCGTCTATGTGCGCTTGATCCCTCCCGGTGCCGCCGACACTGTCCACTACCGGGTCGGTATTCCGGAAAGTGCCGGCGACAAAGTCACGCTCCGGGCTCGCCTTTGCTATCGCAAGTTCGCCTGGTGGAACACGCAGTTCGCCTTTGCCGGGGTTCCTGATTCGACACCGCCGCAACCGGAAGTTACCCCCGATTTCGACGACACCCGCTTCGTGTTCGCAGGATCGTTGCAGGGCGTCTCCGCCAAGGAGGAGAAGATTCCCGATCTGCCCATCGTCTCTCTGGCGGAAGATCAAGTGGCTCTGACTGTGGCTCCACACAATGCTCCCGAGCCCCCGCCCAAGGCGGTTTCCGAGGTCAGGGATTGGCAGCGCTGGAACGACTATGGAATCGGCTTGCTGCTGCAGGGCGACCTGAAAGGTGCACAGGCTGCCTTCGAGAAGATCCTTGAGGCCGACGCCGACAATCCCGACGCCTGGGTGAATCTCGGTCGCGCCGCAGTCCAGGAAGGCGATATGGAACGGGCCCGCACCGTGCTCGAAAAAGCGCTATCGCTCCGTCCCGATCTCGCGCGGGCGCATTTTTTTTACGCCAAAGTCCTGCGCAACGACGGCCGTTACGACGAAGCTGCCCTTCATCTCCGCAAGGTTCTGGCCCAGTATCCGCGAGATCGTGTGGCCTTGAACGATCTAGGCCGTATTCTCTTTCTCGAGCGTAAATACTCGCAGTCCGTGAAGGTGCTCGAATCCGTGCTGGAAATCGATCCCGAAGATCTTGAGGCCCATTACAATCTGATGCTTTGTTACAACGGGCTTGGCGACCAGAAACAGGCGCGCGAGCATGAGATACGCTATCTGCGATTTAAGGCGGACGAAGCTTCTCAGACCATCACCGGGCCCTATCGACGGCTCAATCCCGAAGACAACAATGAGCGGCAAGCCATTCACGAACACCGATCGGTGCCGCTCCCGGCGAGCAACCCGAAGCGCGCAAGGGCCGGTTCCCGCGTCCGGCAAAGCGCAGCTCGCCTCCTGGTCCGGGGGAGCTCGAACTGAGATGCAGAGGTTCTGCTGGCGACTCCTACTCCTGGCCGCCTTCGCCGCCCGCGGCTTGCTGGCGCAGAGCATTTCCTTTCGCGACATCACCGCCCAGGCCGGCCTTCATTTCCTGCACAACAACGGCGCCTTCGGGAAGAAATATCTCCCGGAAACCATGGGCCCGGGCTGTGCTTTCCTCGACTACGACAACGACGGCTGGCCTGACATTCTGCTGGTGAATGGCCAGGATTGGCCGGGGCACACCCGGGGTGTGCCGACCACCATGAAGCTCTACCACAACAACCACGACGGCACATTTACCGATGTTACCCGCAAAGCCGGCCTGGACATTCCGATGTTTGGGCTGGGAGTTGCGGTCGGAGACTACGATAACGACGGTTATGACGATCTGTTTATCACTGCCCTTGGCCAAAGCCATCTCTTTCACAACAACCGTAACGGCACCTTCAGCGATGTGACCAAGGCGGCTGGTTTGTGGGGGCCCGATGAGTTCTCGACCAGCGCCGCTTGGGTCGATTACGATGGCGACGGCAAGCTTGACTTGGTGGTTGCGAACTACGTGCAGTGGTCCGAGAAGAGCGATCTTTACTGCACGCTCGACGGCCGCCATAAATCGTATTGCACCCCCGAATCCTACAAAGGCGCCCCGGCGCGGCTTTGGCATAATCTGGGCAACGGCCGGTTCGAAGATGCCACCGAGAAAGCGAAGTTCTACGATCCCACTTCAAAGAGCCTTGGGGTGACGATTCTCGACTCTAACCGAGACGGTTGGCCCGATATCCTTTTAGCCAACGACACGCAGCCCAACAAGCTGTACGTCAATCAGCGCGACGGTACCTTTCGCGAGACGGCGGTGGCAGCGGGGATTGCATTCAGTGAAGACGGGGTGGCGCGGGCGGGCATGGGTGTCGATGCCGGCGATTACGATCGCTCCGGCTATCCGAGCATCATCATCACCAATTTTGCCAATCAGATGCTCTCCCTCTATCACAACGAGGGGAATGGGCTGTTTGTGGATGAGGCCGCGCGATCCGAGGTCGGACGAGCCACGTTGGTCACACTCGGCTTCGGCTGCTTCTTTTTTGATTACGACAATGATGGTTGGCCCGACATTCTGGTGGCCGACGGACACATCGAAGACGGGATCGAGCGCGTGCAGAAGCGGGTCAGGTATGCCGAGCCGCCGCACGTGTTTCGCAATCTCGGCGGGGGGAAATTTCAGGAAGTCACGGAGGCTTTGGGCGCCAACTTCGCCAGCCCGAAGGTGGCCCGCGGCGCAGCGTACGCCGACGTCGACAATGACGGCTCGCTCGATGTCCTGCTCACCACCAATGGGGGCAGGGCGTTCCTTTTTCATAATGAAGGCGGCGCCAATCACAGTTTGCGCGTGAAGTTAGTGGGAACGAAATCGAATCGCGATGGCATCGGTGCCGTTGTGCGCCTGCGCACGGGAGCCGAGCCCCAGTGGCAGATGCTGCATAGCGGTTCGAGCTATCTCTCCCAAAGCGAACTGGTGTTGACGTTTGGCCTCGGCGGGGCAGCCATGGCCGACTCCGTGGAGGTTGACTGGCCGAGCGGCCAAGTGGACAGGCTGACCAAGGTAGCTGGGAATCAGACGATCACAATTCAGGAAGGTAAGGGCCTGGTGGGGAAGCGGCCCTACGGTAAGCCGTGGACCTCGGTCGCCAGCAGGTGAGCAAGGCGCAGCCCGGAGAGCGAAATCCTTCCCGGGATTTCCCGCGCTTTTCCCTGCGTTCTCTGTGGTTTACTTATCTTCGGATGACTCCGCGAAAGATTCTCCTCTGCCTCGCACTCGTTTCCTTGGCGGGAGTCCTCCAGGCTGCTTTCCCACCGAACCCGCAAGTTCCCCTGCACTCCGCCGGCGAGGCCGCTCGCCTGAATAATCTGGGCGCGGCTTACATGAATCAGCAGCTGTTTGAAAGGGCGCTCAAGAGCTTTCAGGCAGCCGCCAGACTGGATGGGAAGCTCAAGATTGCCCGCGTGAATGAGGGGATTGCTTGGTTGAACATGGGACGGGTTGGCCCGGCCGAAGATTTGCTCCGTCAGGCGGTCAAGAGTGATCCCCGGGATGCGCATGCCTGGTACAACTTGGGTCTGCTGGCGAAGAACACGGGTGAGATACAGGATGCGACCGATGCCTTCCTGCATGTCATCGGGATCGACCCCAACGACCCTGACTCCTGGTATTTCCTGGGTACGGCGTACGCGCAGGCCAAACAATATTCGGAAGCCATTCATGCCTTCGAGCAGGCGTTGAAGTTGAATCCTCTGCATGCGTCGGCGGAATTCGGCTTGTCGCGCGCATACCAGCAATCCGGCGACTTAACGCATGCCCGCGAACACCTAACCCGCTTTCAGTACGTAACCCAGAACAAGCTGGGTTCACCCATCAGTTTGGCCTATGGCGAACAGGGAAAATATTCGCTGGCCGAGGAGTCACCAGCCGCACCGGAAAAGGTATCGCCCCAGATTAAGGTGCGATTCGTGGATGTTACGCAGAAGGCGGGCCTGGTGAGTCGACCGGGCGCTGTGGTCCCTCAGACCGAATCCCGGTTCGATCCTGGCGCTGGGGCTTGCTTCCTCGACTACGACAATGACGGCAACATCGACGTATTTCTCGCCGATAACGGGGTCGAAGGCGGGATGTCACTCTATCGCAACCTCGGAAATGGAAGGTTTGAGGACGTGACGCGGAAGGCGGGACTGGATCCTGGCATACACGCCACCGGCTGTACCGCCGGGGACTACGACAACGACGGATTTCCCGATCTGGCGGTCAGTCTCTATGACCAGATGCTGTTGTTGCACAACCAGAAGAACGGGGTTTTCAAGAACAAGGCGGAAGATGCCGGGATCAAGAAAACGGTAGGCATTACCGGACTAACGTTCATCGACTATGACCATGATGGAGACCTGGATCTTTACGGCTCAAGCGGAGGCAGTGTGACGGAGGGCCTCGCAACCCGGGGAACAAGCGTCATGTGGCGAAATAATGGGAATGGCACATTCACCGACGTAACCGCCGCCATCGACGTGGCGAGCCCTTTTGCGGTGAACGCCATCGGCTCGGATTACAACAATGACCGAGCCGTCGATCTCGTGGTCGCAGATCTGGCCGGAGGAACTATCTTTCAAAATCCCCGCGAAGGTAAATTCCTGGCTCTGCATCCTTTTTCTCCCGCCGCGACTGACGCTCCCCCGGCGGATTCCATCCCCAGCGTGGGCGTGGTTGCGCTCGATATCGATCACGACGGATGGATGGATGTTGCTTTGACGTATCTCAGGGAACCTGCTTTGAGGCTATGGAGGAATAACCAGGGCAAGGGATTCGAGGCGGTGGAGCTGCCGGCGACGAACTGGCGCCGCGCCTACGGCGTTGCCGCTTTGGACTATGACAACGACGGCTGGGTCGACCTCGCAGCCGTCGGCGAGACTGCCGACGGCAGAGGTGAAGTGCGGTTGTTCCGCAATCTGGGGCCGGATGGCTTCCGCGACGTCACCGCCGATGTCGGACTCGACAAGATCGCCTTGAAAAATCCCCGTGCCATCATCGCCGGGGACTACGACGGCGATGGGGCGACGGACCTGTTGATCACGCAAGATCACGGTGCGGCGATTCTGCTGCGAAACCAAGGCGGAAACCAAAATCACTGGCTGCGCCTCAATCTAAAGGGATTGGCCGACAATAGGAGCGCGATCGGAACCAAGGTCGAGGTTTTCGCCGGCGGGAACCGGCAGAAGTTCGAACTTGCGGGGTCCTCCGGTTACCTCGGCCAGAACGCACTCGACCTCACGGTAGGACTTGGTCAGGCAAGGGAAGCCGACGTGGTGCGCATGCTTTGGCCCACCGGAGTCCTGCAGGACGAAGTTGAAGTTGCTTCAGGCCGCCACCAAATCCTGGAACTCGACCGTCGTGGCAGCTCGTGCCCAGCGCTGTTCGTCTGGGACGGTCGTGCGTACAGGTTCGTCGCCGATACCCTTGGGGCGGGCGTCATCGGTCATTGGGTGGCGCCGGGCGAGTACAACATCCCGCGTCCGGTCGAGTACGTGAAGATCGATCGCAATACCATTCGTGCCAAGGATGGGATGCTGAGCTTTCGTTTCATGGAACCGCTCGAGGAAGCCGTATACCTCGACCAAGCGGAGCTGCTCGCTGTTGACCATCCTGCCGATGTCGAGGTCGAGCCGAATGAATATTTTGCCAGCAATCCTCCCTACCCCTCCTTCAAGGTCGTGTTCAGTCGCGATGCCCGTCCGCCCGCCGCGGTGCGGGATGAGCGCGGCCATAATCTTCTACCCAGACTGCTGGCCCATCGCTATATCGGTGATCTCACGCTGTTATCGTTCCCCGGCTTTACCCAACCGCATAGCCTGGAACTCGATCTGGGCGAACCCTACCGCGGCGGTCCGCTCTGGCTGCTGATGCACGGAGAAATCGAATATTTCACGGCGACCGGGATGTATGCCGCGGACCAGGCTGGTCTCAAGCCTATTGCGCCCTATGTAGAAGCTCTCGACGCCAACGGCAGATGGGTGCGCGTCGTCGAGGACCTGGGGTTCCCGGCAGGCGGGCCGCGCACCATGACCGCGGACCTGACCGGCAAATTGCCGGCGGGGACCCGGCGGATTCGCATCTCGACGAACCTCGAGATTTATTGGGACAGCATCTTGATAAATCGTGCGAGCCAGCAGCAAAGCGTACGCGTCGGCCAAGTTCCCCTTGTCCGGGCCGACCTGCGCTTCCACGGCTTTCCCCTCAAGATTGAGGGCCAGCCGCCGGGCAACGTCAACTATGTCTATGAAAAGGCGAGTACCACGGGGCCCTACACGCGTCCGGCGGGCCTCTACACGCGCTATGGTGATGTGCTGCCGCTGTTGACGCAATTTGACGACAAGCTGGTAATTTTCGGCTCGGGCGATGAGATTGCCTTGGAGTTTGATCCCGCGCACCTTCCCCCGCTGCCCGAAGGCTGGGTGAGGGATTATTTTTATTCCGCTCACGGTTATGAGAAAGACATGGATTTCTATGCCTACGACTTCACCAGCGTCGAGCCGCTGCCGTTTCGCGACATGGGGATTTACCCCTATCCCGGCAAGTCGTTCCCTCTCGATGACCCGCACCTAAGCTACCTGCTCGAATACAACACCCGCTATATGTCGGGAGGCGAATCGAGAGGGTACCGGTTCGATTATCGGTCCGCGCGATAAACGCTTCCGTCTCCAGCTCTCAGCTTCGCGCTTTTCTGGCGGGAAGTCCTGAGTCAGTATTCGCTGACTTGCTTCATTGCCTGGAAGAGATCCTCTACCTGCGGCAGAATGGCATTTTCTAAGATCGGCTGGTAGGCGACGAAGGTATCTTTAGCCGCCACTCGCCGCACCGGTGCATCGAGGTGATCGAAAAGTTCAGCCGCGACCCGGGCGACGATTTCTGCGCCGTAGCCCCAGCTCAGGGAGTCCTCGTAGGCCACGACCACCCGGTTTGTCTTATAGACCGAAGCCACAATGGTTTCCCAATCGAAGGGGTTCAAGCACCGCAAGTCAATCAGTTCGACCTTGATGCCATGCTCGCGTTCCACTCTCTGCGCGGCTTGCAGCGCCCGTGGAACCACCGCCCCGTAGGTGATCACCGAGACGTCCTTCCCCGCTTGCACGATTTTTGCCTTCCCGAAGGGAACCATAAAGTCGGGTCCGGGATACGGTGTGCGCCCGAACGTCTCCCGATACAGCCGTTTGTGTTCAAGGAACAGCACCGGATCATCGCAGCGAATGGCCGTCCGGAGAAGGCCGACCGCGTCGAGGGCGTTCGACGGAAACACGACGCGCAGCCCCGGAATATGGGTGAAGATGCTTTCCCCGCACTGCGAGTGATAGATGGCACCCCCGGTGAGATATCCGCCAATGGCGACGCGGATCACGGTGGGGGCAGAGAAGCCGTTGTTCGAACGCCAGCGAATCAGAGGCAATTCGTTGCGCAGTTGCATCATGGCTGGCCAAATGTAGTCGAAGAACTGGATCTCCACCACCGGCTTGAGTCCGCGGGTGGCCATTCCCGTGGCGCGGCCCACGATGTTGGCCTCGGCGAGCGGCGAGTTGAATACCCGATCGGTACCGAATTCATACTGCAATCCCGAGGTCAGCTTGAAAACGCCTCCTTTGCCCTTGACGAGCTTGTCTCGCAGATACTGCTCACGGCTGCAGTCCGCCACGTCTTCGCCAAAGATCACGATGCGTTCATCGCGGTGCATCTCGTCGCGAAGCGTTGCATTGATCAGGTCGGCCATCGTCTTCGGTGTGGCTTTCTTCCCGTCGCTTCCACTCGCAAACAAGGGCGGAGTGTCGAACCTGGGCGACGTTGGATCTAAATCCGACGAATAAACATATTGGGTTACGGTTTCGGGCCTCGGACGTTCCGCCTCGAGTGCCTGGTCGACCGCCGCCTGGAGCTCCTCATCGACCTGTTTTTCCAGTTGATTGATGCCCTTTTCGTCGAGAATTCCTTCCCGCAAGAGAAACATCTGGGTGCGCGAAATGGGATCGCGCGCGGCATCGCGCTGGCGTTCCACGTCCGGCCGGTACAGACGTTCATCGTCGGACAGGGAGTGAGAATAAGGCCGGATCACATGGGCATGGATAAACGCCGGTCCATTTCCTCGACGGCAGTGGTCCACCGAGCGCACGAATGCCGCATAGGTCTCCACCGGATCCGTGCCGTCGATCTCCTCGAAATGGAAGTTGGGAAAGCCCGCAACCAGCCGGGAAATGTTGCCGCCGGGCGTTTGCACCTCGACCGGTACCGAGATAGCGTATTGGTTATCCTCGACCACGAATACCAGGGAGAGTCTTCGGTTGGAGGCGGTATTTAGGGCTTCCCAGAACTCGCCTTCACTGGTGGTACCGTCGCCCAGGGAAACATAGGTGACCTCGTCGGGGTAGAAGCGCACGTCCTTGAATTCACGGTAGTCGCCGCTGGCTTGCCTTGCCGCCTCAGGATGCGCCGCGAAATAGCGCCCGGCTTCCGCGCAGCCGACCGCCTGCAGAATCTGTGAGCCCGTGGGCGAAGACTGGGTCACCAGGTTCAGCTTCGGAAGGCTCCAGTGCGAGGGCATTTGCCGCCCACCTGAACTGGGATCCGCTGCGGCGCCAACCGCTTGCAGGAACATCTCATACGGGCTTGCCCCCAAGGCCAGGCATAAAGCGCGATCGCGATAGTAGGCGTAAAACCAATCGTAGCCTGGCTTCAGGACGAAGCCGGCAGCAACCCCAATCGCCTCGTGCCCGGCGCCAGAAATCTGGAAGAAGATCTTCTGCTGACGCTTCAACAGGATCTCCCGATCATCGATCCGGCGGGAGGTATACATAATCCGGTAAGCTTCGATCAATTGCTCACGGGAGAGCCCCTGGTACGTGATGGCGAGTTTCTCCTCCCCCGGTTTTGCGTATGTTTTCGTGGCCATGCCGATCCTGATGAGCGCGGCAGACCCCTTATTGTAAATCCTTGTCGAAAATTGGGAAGAGCACGGGAGGAGAGGCACTCACGGGACTACTCGGCGACGGCGGAGATTCTTGCTACGGGCGGTCGGCCACGGACCGGCAATCCGGTTTTGCGAGGCGAGCTTCGAAAGATGCTTGTTTCTTGGTACATCTATAATTCAAAGAAGTTATGCGGTCTCTGGATTCCGATTTCCGCCTCAAGTTCCTAGACCGGCTCCGACCGAGCAGCAAGATCGCATGGATCGCGTGTTACCTGCTGGGACTGGATGTTTTCTTGTTTGTGCTCCAGAAGCTGTTGCAATTCTTCGCCTCTTCCTGGGGACAGGACCTGGGGGGATGGGTCAGTTTTCTTAGCTTCGTCGTCATCATTCTCTTCGCGATTCTGGCCTTCCGCTGGTTGAAGGCGAAGCTTCTCTGGCGACTGCGAAACCGGCTCATCGTGACCTACGTCTTCATCGGCGTAATCCCGGTCGTCATACTGATCGCCCTGGCTCTGGGGTCGTTGTACCTGTTTGCAGGGCAGTTTGCCACCTTCATCGTGACCACGGGCTTGGATGCGGAACTAAAGAGCCTGGAGGCGGTCAACTCGCTCTTCGCGCACCAACTGGCGGCGGAACTTGACCGTGGTTTGTACAACCCGGCGGTGCTCGAGGTGATGCGCCGCAGCGGCCAGCCTTGGGCCGACCGGCAGATTTGTGCCTGGTTGGACAAGAAGTTGGTTTTGAACAGCGTCCCGGCGGGCGAGAATGCCTTGTCGCCGCCGAGCCTTCCCTCCCTGAGGTCATCCTATGGTGCGGTGGTACGCGATCATGACAAGCTCTATCTTCGTGTCGTCGAAATTCTTCCCGTCCGTGGCCAGGAACTGGCCGTGCTTTCGAGTCAACCCTTTGATCAGCGCATGCTGCAGGAGCTAGCCGCCGACCTCGGCTCTGTGTCACTCTACGCCACCGGCCTGACCCTGCAGAAGAGGGAGCAGGCGGAGAATAAAGGAGGGATCAGAGTTTCCCGGCCCGAGGGCGAGTATGTCTTGGACATGAGCAAGCTCGGCCCGCCAACCTACAGCGTGGGCAGTGTGCCGCCTGCGGCTCGAGCCCTCGACCGTTGGCCAGTGCCGTTTCCGACAACGATTGCGGTCGTGGATTGGAACACAGGCGATGCCTCGGCTCCTGCCTTGATCAACGTGCAAACTCGCTTCTCCAAACTCTACCAACGCCTGTTCGCGGCGCTCGGTGATCTTGCGCCGGGAGTCGAGGTGATTTTATTGACGGTTGCGATTCTGTTCGCGCTGATCGAGTTCGTGGCGCTGATGATCGGCACGCAGCTGACTCGCACCGTGACCAGTGCGATCGACCAGCTCTACCAGGCGACCAAGCACATCAATCGCGGCAATTTCAGTCATCGGATCTCACTGAAGTCCCACGATCAGATTGCCACTCTGGCCAACTCCTTCAATTCGATGACCGCCTCCCTCGAAAAGCTCATCGAAGAGCAGAAGGAGAAGCAACGGCTGGAAAACGAACTGGCCATTGCCCATGAGGTTCAGTCCCAACTGTTCCCCAAGGAGATTTCCCAGCTGGCCCGGCTCGAAGTCCATGGGTTTTGCCGGCCGGCGCGAACGGTGAGCGGGGATTATTACGACTTCCTCAAACTGGATTCCGAGAGGCTGGTTCTGGCCGTCGGGGACATCAGTGGCAAGGGAATCTCAGCCGCACTGATGATGGCAACGATACACTCCGCCGTCCGCGCCTATAGCTTGCAAGATATCCCGGCTTTGCGCGAACCGGTCGCGCTCGGAGCAGGGTCCGGTTTAAGCGCGATCGAAGTCTCAGCGGCGCCGGGTCCTGAGGTGTCCCCCGCCGCGTTGCTGACCCTGCTGAATCACCAGCTTTTTGCCAGTACGCCCGCGGAAAAATACGCAACCTTATTTTTCGGGATCTACCACGGCGCCGAGCAGAGTCTCACTTACAGCAACGGCGGACACCTGCCGCCCATCATCCTGAGTGAGGATGGCACCATTCGGAGGCTCGACTGCGGTGGCACCGTGGTCGGCCTTTTCGATTCGGTGAGCTATGAAGAGGGTACAGCGTCGCTGCGGCCGGGCGAGCTGTTCTTGGCCTACAGCGATGGGGTTACCGAGCCAGAGAACGATTTCGGCGAATTTGGCGAGAAGCGGCTCGTAGACCTGGTGCGCGAGAATCTCGACCTCTCCTTGCCCCGCATCAGCGAGATTGTGACCGCAGCCGTGGACGACTGGATCGGTGCCAATGAACAGCCCGACGACGTGACTCTGGTATTGGCGCGGGCACGATAGAGCACGATTCAGGAACCGTTGTAACTTACTGCAGATAGGTCTTGACCGGTTTGGGCAACAGCACAATGCTTCCTGTGACCTGCTGGCCTTTTTCCATTCCGCCAAGCATCACTAATCCTTCGGGTGTCACCAGTAGTCCCCGATGATCCATGGTGGGATTGGGTGTGTTGTCGTTGAGTGTCTCCCATTTTTCGGTATGCAAGTTGAAGGCGAAGGTCAGCGGGGAAGGTTCGGATGGTTTGCCGTCATAGCCAACGCCATTGTAGTCATGAGGATTGGCGGAGCCGCCGGAGAAATAGATCCTCCCGTCCTTTTCTGAGCCGCCCGCAGCGATGCGGAAGCCGGCCGCCCCGGGGTGATTCGGCAACTTGGTCCATTCAATTTTTGCCGGATTATGATGATCGATCTTGCCCTTCCAGCATTCGTCAGAAGTGATAAATCTTGCTCCGGGGCCGTCATTTTTTTGGGCTCCATCAAGATAGACAATGGTATCGTCCACGATCGTGCCCGCGTGACCGAAAACCGGTGTGCCCGGTATTGCCGTAGCCGCCGACCAGCGGTTCCTGTCGAGGTCATACATCTGAACGTCAGAGACCAGACGGGCATTGCTTCTGCCGCCAATCAGGTAAATGTACCGGTCGTGATAGACCCCGATGACCGAGTCTCCCACTGCAGTGGGGAGATCGGCAGTTCGGATCCAGCGGTCGTAGTCGGGCTGGTACATGGTGGCGTCGTTGACTGCGGTTCCCCCGCCCTGGTAGATCACATAGCCACCAAACAGATAGACGCGGCCGTCAGCACCCACGGCCATGGCCGCAATTCGCCCGGCCGTACCGGGCACCGCGTGGATCGCCTGCGCCTTGCCCGCAACGGTGTCCACTTCGTATGCGGCGCTGGTGGCCGCGTCCCAGGTCTTCTTGGGACCGATCCCCATCAAAGAAAAAAGTTCAAGCCGACCATGAATCTTCAGCATGGCAACAGCATTGTTGCTCACGGGTTCGGGCAAATGGGGAGCCGCGGACTCGGCGGCAAAGGCACATCGGGCCAACAGAATTAGTAGAGTCCAAGACCTTAGGCGATTTCTCATGACTCAAGGGCTGAAGATTAGACCAAAATACCACGTATTGCTGCGGCTCGTGGACGACCAGGAGTCGCGCCGTCCGTAGACGGCCTAGGGCAGGATCTGCGATCGGCCGCGCAGGGATTCGCTTCACGCCGGTTCCCCGTGCTGCGACATGACGTTCCCCGCCGGTTGCATCGAGAGGATGGCTCCGATAACCGCGCACAAGGCGACAAGGCATAGAGAGGGTGAGGCATGGAGCGGGATCGAAACTGCAGGCGGAGCGCTGGCACGAACATCGAGCACAACGCTAGGCACAACACGGTTCCCCAATGCCAGAGCAGGCAGGCGAAGGTTCCTTTGGTGCGAACGCGAGTGAGAAAACTTAGGCTGTGCCTAAAGCACGAGCGACCACCCCAGGAAGAGCCACATCAAACCACAGTTCATGATGAAAAGAGCCATACAAACGATGCCGAATCTAGGTTGCAGGCGCGGATGCTGAAGCAAGCGAACCGCGCCGACAAACACGGGAAACACGATTACCAGGTAACGCATCATGCTCTGCAACGGCGGGATGGTTTCTTTGCACAAGAACAGCAGTACCGCAGCTGCGGAATACAACAGATATTCAATGCTTAACCGGCTGCGGACGACGAGGAAGCAGTCGGTCAATAAAAACGCGAAGTTCAAGACCAGAATCGGGGTCGGGTGGTGGAGCAGGCTCGACAGAGCAGTGAGCAGTGTAATCCACGGGGGCGCGGTCGAGGTTCTCCAATAGTTGGCGTAGACGGAGCTAAGCACGAAGTGACCCCCCCCATGCTGCCAGCCCAGAAACAAAGCCGAACCGAGAGGCACCAACACCAGGAGCAGAGCCGTTTTTCGCGGGCGGCGCAGCGCCATCACCAACAAAGGCACGCCTACAACCAGACCGGTTGCTTTGGTGATGGACGCGGCAAAACCCAGGAGAGCGGCGGCTAGCCATCGTTCTTTGCGGGCCATTGCCAGGGACCAGACGATCAAGGCCAAGAGCAAAGACTCAGGATAGGCGGCGAAGAAGATGAAGCTCGCCGGCCACACCGCGCAGACAAGTACGGTTTGATCGACCAAGGCGGGCGGGAGATCTGTGCGGAGCAATTCGTCGAAGCCCCAAAAGAGGAAAAAAGCCGCCAGGGTTGAAATCCCCAAGGCGGCTGCCACGGGTGGACTGAACCAGCTTGTCGCCCTGATCAGGGTCGGGTAGAGGGGGAAGAAGACGACAGCTTCCGGCCGATCGTAACCGTGTGCAGAAATGTGGAGATACCAAAGCGTGTCGAAACGTTCCCAAACACCGAGCAGGAGATAGCGAATCGTGGGCGAGGGCGGCGGGAGGTTGTCGGTCAGGGCGTTCGAATGCACCAGTTGCCATTTCACCGGCTGCACCAAGGCAATCACCCCAGCGAAGACGAGGTAATAGAGCCGCAGGCACAACACCAGCCAAAGGCTGCGCTGCCACGAGCGGTTACCTCGAGGTGGGGACGCGATGGTGGCCTCGTTACCCGTACCTCCAACAGCCGTTCCCTGCACCCGCACGTGCCCCTTGTCGATTGCCATGGGAGACCGGTGTCAAGACTGGCTATTCTACAAACTCTTGCCGGATGGCATGGATGAAATCCGTGTAAGCCGGGCTGAAGCCGGCGGCGCGCACATCGGTGGCGATTTGACCGCGGTGATAGGCGGAGTGCAGGACAACATGCATCAGGATGTCCTGGGTTTGACTCGTCCAGGTTGCGCCTTTGCTGTTTTTGTAGCGCACAGACCGCGGCAGGTCCTGCTCGTGGAACGAGGAAAGGTAAGCCGTCCACAGCTGCGGCAATTGCTCGACCTCCCGCTGGCATTGCTCAAGAGTGAAATCCGGCCAAACCGGATACGTTTGCTCCTCGCCACGCAAGCGCTCCAGCCATAACCGTTCGGCGGAGAGAATGTGCGCCAAGATTTTCAGGGAACGCGGCGGAAGCATCGACAATCCTTTGAGGTTCGTTACCACCTCGCGGTTCGCCCAGTGGTCATAAAGAAAAAGACGTCGGATGGAAGACAGCATGGCACATAGACCGTTTTCTGCGACCTGACCCTAGAGAGAATACTTTAAAGCGATACCTCAGGATGGCACAAGTCGTCATTGTCCGCTCTTTGATGGCAGCGAACGGTCTGCCAGTTGCGCTGCGCGCATTCCCGGAGGCATCGTCTGCAACTTGGGGCTCGTCTTCGGGTTTATGTTCCAGGACAACTCAGTCGGAGGAATACGTGTCAAGCCAACGTACTCGGATTGTATCCGCATTGTTGCTAACGCTAGGAATTTCCCTGTTGGCCGGGTGCCCGCCCCGGGTGAGCATTGCCAAGATAAACCGGGATCCCGGACGTTATGCGGGCAAAGAGGTTACGGTTGCAGGAAAGGTAGTCGACTCCTATGGCGCCGCGGGACGCGGCGCCTTCGAAATCGACGATGGCACGGGAGCGATTTGGGTACTCGCCGGGCACTATGGGGTGCCCGAGGCCGGAGCCAAACTGGCTGTAACCGGCAGCATCGAACAGGGTTTCACCTTCGTCGGGCGAAACTTTGCTACCATCCTGCGTGAGACCGAACGTCGCCATTGAACACTTGCGCCGCACTATCATTGCTTCGCGGAACGCTTAGCGGCTGTAGATAGTGTCCACTGGTGTCCGGACTTGTTACCAAACCGGATACTGCCCTTCCTGGGTATCCACCGCTCATTCATCATGCTATATAGCAGATATGCCGACGAAGAAGGGGACGCAGGGGTGGTCGATGCCACCACGGCGCACCTGCTCGAGTTCGCGCGGGACCCTCTTCTCCACATTCGTCAGTTGCAGGATGCAAGCAAGGAGAGCGGAACTCGTTGGCCAGGGCCTTTGATGGCTGGCACCGACCCGAGCGGTTGATGCGAAAGCTTCGCTAGGTGCCGGGACCTTGACCGGAGCTTGATCCGGCAGTCGTGAAACTCCGTTCGTTAGGCAGGGAAGCCATGCCTCTTACGCGAACCGATTGGATGGTGATCGCCGGGTACCTATTGGTTAACTTGCTGATCAGCATCTATTACCGGCGGCGGGCCAGCGGAAATACCGAAGAGTTCTTCATTTCTGGCCGAGATGTCTCCTGGTGGCTTGCAGGGACATCGATGGTTGCAACCACGTTTGCCGCTGACACCCCGCTGCTGGTGTGCGGCTTGGTGGCAAAATCCGGCATTGCCGGGAATTGGATCTGGTGGGGGCTGTGCCTCGGAGGCATGTTGACCGTGTTCTTCTTCGCCCGCTATTGGCGACGCTCGGAAATCTTGACCGACGTTCAATTCGTGGAAATGCGCTACGGGGGAAGGCCCGCCGCTTTTCTGCGCGGCTTCAAGGCTGTCTATCTCGGGCTGTTCATGAACTGTTGCATCCTCGGGTGGGTAACCCAAGCGATGATCAATATCATTACCGTCCTTCTCGGGCCGGCGATTGGGGAAGGACGCCTGCTCCGCCTATCGATTGGCAGCCACACATTTGCCTACACCCTGGGCAATCCGCACACCACCTCCCTGGCGATCTGCATTTTTCTGCTCATTCCGTTCACGGGCTTATATACCTTTATCGGCGGGCTGTGGGGGGTTCTCGTCACCGACCTGTTTCAGTTCGTGCTAAAAATGACCATGATCGTGGTTTTGGCCTGGGTGGCGGTCGCCAAGATCGGCGGCATGGACGCGCTGCGACGGCATCTCGAGATCGTGGAGACGAGCGTGCGGCAAACCGGAGCAACAACCGGCGATCCCACGGCATTTCTGCCGGATCCGCATTTAGGTTTGATGAGCGATGTCCTCTGGACCTTACCCTTGCTGGCTTTCTTTGTCTATTTGTGCATGCAGTGGTGGTTGGCTTGGTATCCCGGCGCTGAGCCCGGAGGCGGCGGCTTCGTTGCCCAACGCATGTTCAGCGCCAGAGACGAGAAGAACTCGCTCGGCGCGACGCTTTGGTTCAACATTGCACACTATGCCTTACGGCCTTGGCCATGGATCGTGACCGCGTTGGTCGCGATTGCCGTTTATTCGCCCCACGGCATCCACCCCGATGCCGCCTTTGCCCAGAACCCGGAGCAGGGCTATGTCATGGTGTTGCGGGACTACCTGCCGCCGGCCTGGCGCGGGTTGATGGTGGCAGCGTTCCTGGCAGCTTTCATGTCAACCGTGGGCACCCAACTGAATTGGGGTTGTTCCTACCTAGTCAACGATCTGTACAAACGTTTTCTTGTGCGGCGCGCGAGCGAGAAGCATTACGTCCTGATCAGCAAGCTGTTTACCGTCCTGCTCGTGCTGGTGAGCGGATACACCGCCATGCAGCTAACTTCCATCAAACAGGGATGGGAACTGGTCTTGAATATTGGCTTTGGCACGGGCGCGGTTTACATTCTCCGCTGGTACTGGTGGCGGATCAACGCTTGGAGCGAGATTTCGCCCATGATCGCGGCGGCAGCAGCCACCTGGGCGCTGCACGGAGTGTCGTTTCGGGGAAATAGCACCTTGGTCTATGCCAAGACTGCGCTCCTCACGGGTGGCATCACCACCGCGGTCTGGTTGGCCGCAACCTTCAGCACCAAGCCCGAATCCGAGGCCACCTTGGTCGGATTTTACCGAAAGGTGCATCCCACCGTACATGGGTGGAGGCCGGTTGCCCGATTGGTGCCAGAGCTGCCGGAAGTACGTGACGTCGCGGCCAACGCCTTTGATTGGGTAATGGGAGTGGTTCTGGTCTACGGATGCTTATTTGGGATCGGCAAACTGGTGTTCGAGCGTTGGGCGGAAGGCGTGTTGCTGCTGCTCATTGCCGCACTGGCCGGCTACTTGATCTTCTGGGACCTCTCGCGCCGGGGTTGGGCCACGTTATCGGGGGCGTCGCTGCCGGCTGCCACCGAACATACCGCGCCGGCGGACTAGGTTCTCGCCACATTCCGGTACGTATTGCGACGGCAAGGGCTTAAATGGTGGATAATCAAGGAACACGCTACAATTCTTCGCGAGCGCGAATGCTTCGTAGGGTTGGGAGGTGGGGACCACTTGTGTGGAATTGTCGGCTTTACCCATAGGAGTTGGGTGCCGGATGCCGAGCGTATCCGCAGCGCGACGGCTACGCTGGTTCACCGGGGACCGGACCAACAAGGCGTCTTTGAGTCGAACCTGGTGTCCTTGGGCGCCACTCGGCTGAAGATCATCGATCTTGGCTCGGGAGATCAACCCATCACTGCTGACGGCAGCACGATTGTATTCAACGGCGAAATTTACAATCACCTGGAACTGCGCGCCGAGCTCCAAGCGCGGGGGCATCGATTCCTCTCCCACTGTGATACGGAGACCGTGCTACACGCCTTTCTCGAATGGGACGTGGCCTGTTTCTCCCGCTTGCGGGGAATGTTCGCCCTGGCATTGTGGAACCAGTCGGACCGGCGTCTTCTGCTGGCACGGGATCGCATGGGGATCAAACCCTTATTTTTCGCGCGCCATGGGGAAGATTTGTTCTTTGGCTCGGAACTGAAGGCTATTTTTGTTCACCCGGAAATAGAACGCCGTTTGAGCCTGGAGGGGTTGGATTGCTACCTCTCCCTGAACTATGTGCCCTGCCCATGGACGCTGGTCGAAGGCGTGGAAAAGCTCCCGCCAGGACATTGGATGGAATGGAGGGACGGGCAAGTTTCCACCCATAGCTATTGGACTCTCCCTCTGCCCGATGCCCGCGAGCGCAGCCTGGGGGAGGCGAAGGAGGAGCTCGATTGGCTCCTCCGGCAATCGATCCGCGAGCACCTGATTTCCGATGTGCCGCTGGGAATGTGGCTCAGCGGCGGCCTCGATTCTTCCACGATACTGCATTACGCCGCGACCGAGTCCGGTTCACCCCTGAAGACCTTCTCCATTTCCTTTCGCGGACGAAGTTTCGACGAAAGCCGCTACATTGAGCAAGTGGCAGCTCACTACCAGACCGAGCATGAGCAACTCGACTTGAATCCGCAAGTCGATCTGGAGGGCGCCATCGAGGAATTCGCCTACTACTGCGATGAACCGAGCGCCGATGCCGGAGCATTGCCGGTATGGTTTCTCTCAAGACTCAGCAAGAGCAAAACCACGGTGACCCTCAGCGGGGAAGGCGCTGACGAGATCTTTGCCGGTTATCTCACCCATCGTGCCAACCTTGTGGCGGTCCCGACGCGTTGGTTGCCGGCCGGCGCAATCCGGCTGGGGCTGCGGGCGCTTGGACACTGGCCGGTTTCCGACGAGAAGATTGGCTTTGAATACAAGGCCGTGCGTTTTCTCGAAGGTTGCCTCATGGCCCCAGATCGCGGGCACGTGCATTGGAATGGAACCTTCTCCGATCCCGAGAAGTACCATCTTATCGAGCCACGCCTTCCCGGTTCCCTCCACCGAATCCTGCGCGAACTCCGCGCCCTGTTGCGCAAAGGCGACCAGTTGTCGCCGTATCTTTGGTTTGATCAGAAATACTTTCTGCCCGACGATATCTTGACCAAGACCGACCGCATGAGCATGGCCCATTCGCTCGAGGTACGTCCGCCGTTTTTGGACCATCGCATTGTGGAATTCAGCGCCACCCTGCCCGCTTCGCTTAAGATTCGCGGATCGCAGCAGAAATTTGTTCTCAAGGAGTTAATGAAAGGCAAGCTACCAGCGTCCATTCTCGAACGTAAGAAGATCGGATTTGACATTCCGGCACACGATTGGCTGCGCGGTCCGCTTCGCCCATTGCTGGAGGATACGTTAAATCAAGGCGCGTCCGAGCAAGCCTGGTTATTCCGCTCCGGAGTGATCAAGAGTTATCTCGACGATCATCTGACCAGACGCGCAAATCTTGGATATCACCTATGGGGATTGATGGTTCTGTTTCTCTGGATGAAGAAATGGCGGATTCAGGCAGCCTCCGCCGAGGCCGGAAAGCAGTGGGTGCAGCAAAGAACGGGTACATATACCTAGGGGTTCTGCTGGTGGCTGCGGCGGTTTATCTGGGTTCGATCGTTTCTCCTCCCTCCTTGATGGATGACGTCGATGCGGTGCAGGCGCAGATTGCGCGCAATATGTTGTCCTCGGGAGATTGGGTTACGGCCCGGCTCGACGGCGTGGTCTACCTCGAGAAGTCTCCGCTCGTCTACTGGCTCATTGCCGCTTCTTACGCCGTCTTTGGCGTGCATGATTGGGCGGCGCGCATCCCCATCGCGCTATCGGCCATGGCCCTTTGTTGGGTCACGGCCGCATTCGGCGTTTGGGCATTCGGCAAGCGTGCGGGAGCATACGCCGGCTTGGCCATGGCCACCTGCGTTGGCTTGTTTCTTTTCACCCGAATTCTAATTCCCGATGTCATCCTCACCCTTACGATCACGCTTGCCCTATGGGCTTTTCTGCGCGCCTTGGAGCCAGAGGAGCCGCATCCGCGATTCTGGGCGATGGTGATGGCTGCCAGCCTCGGTCTGGGACTGCTGCTGAAGAGCCTGATTGGGATCGTCTTTCCCATCGCCGCCGCCATCCTTTACCTCTACTTCACTCACCAACTGTTTTCCGCCTCCACTTGGAGAAGACTTCATCCCTGGAGCGGCGCCCTGCTTGGGCTATCGATTGCCGTACCCTGGCATGTTCTGGCCACCCTACGAAACCCGCCATACTTCGCGTTCACCCTGCATAGCGGCCCCGGACAGTACCACGGGTTTCTGTGGTTCTATTTCATCAATGAACAACTCCTACGCTTCCTGAATCTGCGCTACCCCCGCGATTACGACACCGTACCGCGGTTGTACTTTTGGCTCTTCCACCTGCTTTGGCTGTTCCCCTGGAGCGTTTATTTGCCTGCTCTCGGCAAGCTCTCCTATCGGTCGAGCGACCGGGCCGGCCGCGCCCGGCGGTTGGCGCTATGCTGGGCTGGATTCATCCTGGTCTTTTTCACCTTCTCGACCACCCAGGAATACTATTCCATGCCGGCGTATCCTGCCCTAGCGCTCCTGGTGGGTTCGGCGCTTGCCATGGACAATGAATGGATCGGCCGGGGCACGCGCCTACTCTCCGCGCTTGCCGCATGCGCGACGCTGGCAGCCATCATCCTCCTGATTGTGAGCCGCGGCTTTTCCCCAGGCGGGGACATCTCTTCCGTGCTGAGCCGGCACCCGGCCGCCTACAAATTGTCCCTGGGCCACATGGAGGACCTCACGCTCGCATCCTTTGCCTATCTCCGCATTCCACTTCTGGTCGCCGCCGCCGCCTTCGCGATCGCAGCCCTGGGCACGGTGAAGGCACGTTCGGAACGCGCAGTTCTGGCTTTGGTGGTCATGATGGTCGTCTTCCTGCATGCGGCTCGCATGGCCATGGTGGTATTTGACCCCTACCTATCCTCACGTCCGCTGGCGGAAGCTCTCAAGCAATCGCCGCCCGGGACCCTGATCGTGGACCATCATTACTACACCTTCTCCTCCATCTTCTTCTATACCGGCCGTTCTGCGTTGTTGTTGAACGGCCGGTTCATGAATCTCGAATACGGAGCGTTCGCTCCGGGGGCGCCGAACGTATTCCTGGACGATTCCCAATTCAACAAACTTTGGCGTCAGCCGGAGCGCGCCTATCTTGTCGCTGCCGAGTCTGCCGTTCCACGTCTGGCAGGGCTTGTCGGGAG
>JASHSL010000120.1 GCA_030040855.1 Terriglobales bacterium | reverse complement strand
GCACCTCGTAGCCCCAACGATCCCGCCGCTTTCTCCACGACTGCCGCGGATGACAATCCAAAGACGCTTGTGCCGGGCGTGCAGGGTATGCGCAGAACAGCATCGCGGCCCGGCGATCCGGTACGGAACATGAATGAGTCACAGCCGCGTCTGCTCACTCGCACGACCGCCAACTCTTTCGAGGTTCAGCACATTGCGAAGCTTCCGGACGGCGCTCGTCATTTCACTCGTTGCCGTGCTGCCAAAGCCCAAGATGAATCCTTGTCGAGCGGCTCTACCCATATAAGAAGATGACAACGGTACCAGCCAAAGGTTCGCCCTCGCAGCACGGTTCACGATTTCGCGATCGGAGATTCCACTCACTGTGACGCAGAGATGCATACCGGCTTGCTCACCGGTCACCTCCACTGCGGAACCCAACTCCTTTTCAATGCCATTTACGAGTGCGTGACTGCGCTCCCGATAAAGCAACCGCATTCTTCGAATGTGGCGGGAAAAATGACCCTCCTGAATAAAATCCGCGAGCACTGCCTGCCAGAAACTTGCAGGCCCGATATCCATTGCCAGCCGGACACTGATAAAACGCTCGACCAGGTCGCCTGGAATGACCAGGTAACCCAATCGCAAAGACGGAAACAGAACTTTGCTGAAGGTGCCGATATAGATCACGCGAGCGTTGGGGTCGAGGCCCTGCAACGAGGAAATCGGCATTCCTTCATAACGGTAGTCGCTGTCGTAGTCGTCTTCGAGAATCCACGCGCCCGAACGTTCAGCCCAGTCCAGCAACTGCAGCCGGCGCGACGCGCTCATCGTAACCCCGAGCGGATACTGGTGGGAGGGAGTAACCAGTACCGCTCGCGCCTCTCGACATCGTTTTACTCCCACCCCTACCTTCAATCCCTCACCATCAACCGGAATCGGCACCACGCGACATCCATTCAGAGCAAACACGCGCCGTGCATAACGGTACCCGGGTTCTTCCATCCACACTTGACTGCCCGATTCGAGCAGCACTCGTGCCGCAATATCGAGAGCCTGCTGGGAACCGCTGACGATCATGATCTGCTCTGCGTCGCAGCGTACGCCGCGTGCCGTTCTCAGATAAACCATCAGGGCTTCCCGCAAATCTTTCAGGCCCATGGGATGACCGTAGTCAAGCGATTTTGGACCGATGAGTCTAGAGTGTCGCGTCACCAAGCTGTTCCACGGCCGAAGAGGAAACTCCTCCAACGCTACCTGCCCCACACCGAATGCTCCCCATCCACGCCGCCACGGAGGAGTGGAAATCGAATCTGGGAAAAAAGAGCGTTCCGCAACTTGGCGTCGGCGCGCACTGCGAGCTGTCTTCGCTCGAAACTTGTATGGTTGCGGCGCCAAATTTTGATCCGGCAACGACAGAGACACTGTGGTCCCTGCCCCGACCCGGCTCTGAAAGTATCCTTCCGCCATCAGCTGAGCGTAGGCACCCAAGACCGGCATGCGAGAAACTCCTAGTTCGGCGGCAAGTCCCCGCGTCGATGGAACCCGCTGCCCGGGCCGCAATGTCCCGCTCACAATCGAATCGCGATAGGCATCGTAGATCTGCTGATGCAACGGCCGTCGGGCCTTGCGGTCAATCGCAATAATCGGGGTAACGGCAATCGACATGGCCTGCAGCCAATCCGTTTCTACTACACGAATGGTTATATCAGAATCTCACCAAGTGGATATTGGAACAGGCCACTTCCTGAATCAAAATGCTCCTATTCGAAGCAACGATCGTCGGAGAAACGATCGTCAAAAAACGACCGCCAATCAACGATTGGCTTGGGCACACAGATCGGCAAGACAAAGATCGGCTAAACGCATATCGGCCAAATAAAGATCGGCGAAAGGAGAAACCATGTCGGGTCGAGTCGGATTATGTGTCGCTTTAGCCCTGCTAACCCTACTGGCATCGAGCGATGCGAAAAGCAAGAAAAAGAAGAGCAGCGTCGTCTATGTTTGCGCATGTCTGCAAACGAAATCCTGCGAGTGCATGACTGAAGCCAAAATGGAAGGCCCATGCGCCTGCGGAACCAAGGGCGGACCGCCACTGAAAGCCGTTCCCAGCGACAGCGACTGGGCTAAAGAGAACCGCGACGCGCTGGCACAGTAATCGCGAATCGGAACTTCCCACTCTCAGGATATGAAAAAACTCTATCTCGAACGTCACGTGTTCGGATTGTCCGCCATCCTTTTAAATTGTTGTGGGTCCCTAGTCCAGGCGGTACCATGCAGCGATCAACAAGTGCTTGACAGAAATACTCAGATGTCTCGGTGCGTTGCTGCGTTGCAGTAGCACCAGGACCTATTTCAGGACAGCCCGTTTATCCGTTCGACTGATGTAAGAAAGTTTCGCGGTTGAGGGTAGGCGAACAAACAGCGCAAGCTTGCGACATCGCCTCATTTCGCCAAGTAGACACAAGCGGGCCCTAATGGGCAGCCCTCGCTGGGCCTCCTTCGATCCTTTTACTGTAGATCGATTCTACGAAATGCAGCTTGCGTGATCGTGACGGTAACCCGCATTCCCGCATTTCGCAGCGGGCCACTTGCAGAAAACCCTCCGCGTGGCGGCGCGGCATGAGTCAAACTAAGGCTGGACGCTTGGATTGATCAGCGATTTTCCCAGTTGTGCTCCGTTTCCCATCGCTGATCTTTGCCATTCCACCACTGATGAAATTTGTTCCAGCAACGCTCCCGCTCGGCGTTCAAGTCTCGCCGGCGATCCTCCGCTTGATGGCTGTGTTCACCATGGTCGGGGATGGCCTTATCCAGATTGGCCTCGGCCTTCTCAATGGCATGCTGGCATTTCGCTCGATCATCGGCATGCAGGCTAGGAGTTGCACATAACTGATGTAATCAGATTACACTCAAAATTCCCGGCGCGGGGTCAACTGAGTTCTAAGCGCTTCGGGAGCAGGGCACCCAGGCTTGGCCAACCGAATGCTATTTCCGTCAACTGCGTTCCGCCAATCTCAACCTCCTTGGTTGCAACTTCAACGCCGCCCAGGTGCTGGTAAAACGTGACTGCTGGATTCTTGGCGAGAACCCACACAATCAGACCATGGAAGCCTAGGTCACACAAGGCGTTTGCTAACTGCCGGGTCAATGCTTCTCCGACACCTTGCCTCTGCCTGTTCTGCAGGAGATATATCGCGTAGAGTTCGGCATCAAACCCGTCGATTTTGTCGCGCAATTCTCCACCGCTCACAAAGCCAAAAATGCCACCTTCATCTTCAGCGACAAAGATAACGGTGGCTCCTGCATTAAGCTGCCTGTGCCAGTTCTGCGTTCGTGACTCGGGATTCAAGGATGCAAGATAGGAGTCGGCAACAATCCCCACGTAGGTTGTCTTCCAACTCTCCACTTGAACGAAGGCGATGCTGTTCGCATCTTCAATCCGAGCTGGACGGATTGTTGTCATTTCGTGGGAGTGCTGAACGGCGAGAATGCTCTAAACACATTCAATTAGTATAATTGGCGACATCTTCTTCGTCGTCCGCCTCGGCGATTAGCGCGAGAACTTTCTCCATTATGAACGCATCCTGAATAAGCCCAAGGTTGTGCCCGAGATGACTGGCGCAATCAGCCTTATAGCGACAGTTGACGTTAGGGCGGCCATTCCCTTTTTCTCGCAGTCGAGCCATATTTTGAGGGGATTTGGGCCGCGTTAGCACGTGATGCAGGTTTGCGTATCTCGTCTGTCTGGGATCGCCGGGTCGCTCGTTCAATGGTCGGTATCAGCCTTTCCGATATTTCGCTCTTCATCACGTATTCATCCACTAACCACAGTATTCGCTCTGGGATACAGGTGTAAGCTGAAAGAAGAATGATCGGTATGCTGGGAAAGCGCAGCTTAAGTTGGCAGGCTACGGCCTCCGGGTCTATGCCTTCAGTTTTGTACTCCACTAGAACAGCTGCCACTGGCGCATCCTGTAGCATTTTCATCGCGGCGTGGCCGCTTGAGGCCATTTGGACACGATACCCGTGGGATTCTAGAAGCGCTTTGCGGAGCTCCAACAGCTGAGGACGGTCATCAATACACAACAGAGTGAGAGCGTCCATGACGACATCTCCCAGGGAGCCCACAACTAACACCATGGGTTAATGTATGCCTATCACGATACGAAGTCTGTGAGCACTGCTACACCTGTTTTTTGGGGCTCCTGACGGCGGCTCTTTCGCAGTCCCATAAACGCGAGCGTACTCGCTTCTTTTGCCTCTCTTCAATTGGCGTAACATCCCCATTGCGCTTGCTGACTGAAAACTGACCAATGGTCAAAACGTGAAACCGCCTGTTCAGGCTACCCGCTGGATGATCGCTGCCTAGCTCTTTGGGGCGGCAAACATGATTCGATGGCCATCAACCGTGACCAGACCGAACTCCCTCATGCCCCAAGGCTCATCTCGAATCGTCTTGCAGATTTCCGCGTCCCACGCGAGAACGGAGGCATAGAACGAGTCGATCTCATCAATTTGCAGATATGCAAAGTAGGAATGGTCACCGAGCTTGCGTGGCGGAATTGCATCGGGGCACTCCCCGGCCATGATTATGCAGTCACCTGACGTGTAAAAGAGCCACCCGGAATCTGAGATCTGGTCAATCGTGAATCCAAGCACATCTCGGTAAAAAGCAGCTGACGATTTCAAATCTGGAACCGCGATTACAAAACGTGTTTTGGAAATCGTGGGCATGGTATCTCCCATTTCTGCGCGGGGTTGAGAACAGCATTGTCCCTGAGCACGCGTGAAAGTGCCAAGAACAAAGGTGCGACGACTGTCGAGAAATCCCCATTGCACT
>JASHSL010000119.1 GCA_030040855.1 Terriglobales bacterium | reverse complement strand
AGGGAAACCACGTGGACATCGGATCGTATGTTCATCAATCACATTCTGCGGTGAGGGGTAACGCGGAGAAAACAGCTGCTGCGCTCCTATCATTAGTTAGTGGAGGTTTTATGCGTTTATTCAAGGTTTTAGTTGTAGCAGCGATGTGTGTACTTGGGCTCAGCTTTCTCGCTGCGGCGAAGAACAAGTTTGGAGTTGCCGACAGCCGCAGCCTGACTCTGACGGCACCGACATTGGTCGGAAATGTCTTGCTGCCGGCCGGCGATTACAAAGTGACTCACACCATGGATGGCGAGAACCACATCATGGTGTTTAAACAACTGAACACCAAGAAGCCAGCAGAAGCGCGGGTAAAGTGCCAGCTCGTGCCCCTGGCACAAAAAGCAGCGCGGGACGAAGCAGCGTTCGGGTTCAACGCCGCGAATCAGCGCACGCTGCATTCGATAATCTTCAAAGGGGATACAGCCCAGCACGTGTTCTAGGAGTTAGGAGTTAGGTGTCAGGCCGTTAAGCGTTAGGTATCGTTCCCCGTGTTTCGTGGCAACGGGAGCTAACTCACGGGAGGTACGGTGGACTTGGTCGGGATCGAACCGACGACCTGTTCCATGCCATTTAATCCCTATTAACAAATACGACAGCTTACAACAGCTCAGAAGGCCGTCTTTTGGGTTTTTCTACCCGTAACGCAGGTAAGGATCACAGGTAAATATCGCCGGTAAGGTAAGAATCCACAGGTAAAAAATGCAGGTAGTTTGTGTGGGTCGGGCGATCGCCATCACTGCTGGATTTGGGTAACGCTTAACATCCCCGGATTGACTCATCCTTTCAGCAAGACTGGGCGACGCTTTCTACTTGCTGCCGCGTTTTCACGTTCGCACAGCATACTCTTTACCTCTGCGCCAATCGACATCGCCGGCAAGTTTTGTACTGCAATATATGAGGTGAATTCGCGAGCTCTTTCGCAACTAGCGCAGCACATAGCAGAAATCTTGAAGCAGTCCGTTCATATCTTTTCTTTTTCATTCGTACCGCAGCGCCACCATGGGATCCACCTTGGTGGCACGCCGAGCGGGAATGTAGGCGGCAAGGCAAGCGATGATTGCGACGAGCAGCGAGACTGCCACAAAGGTCGCCGGATCCGTTGGGCGCACTCCAAATAGGAGGCTGGAAAGCACGCGCGTACTGGCTGCGGCGAGCACGAGTCCAATCACAAGCCCGATTGCCGCCAATCGCAAGCCGTCCTTTATCACCATGCGCAGCACCTTGTCGGTATCTGCGCCAAGGGCCATACGGATGCCGATTTCGTGCGTGCGCTGAGTCACGGAATAGGACAGCACCCCATAAATGCCAACCGTCGCTAGTAGTAGAGCCAGAGAGGCGAAGAGGGCTAGCAGTACCCCCTCCAGCTCAGGTTGTGCGACTGAGGATGCCAGGACATCGTCCATGGTCGCCACTCCGGCAAGCGGCAGGTTGTGATCAAGTTCCGCCATCTCACGGCGGATGGCCGGAACGAGCGTAGTCGGATCGCTAGCCGTCCGGACCGTGATGGCCATGGTGGGACTCCAGTCGCCCTGGGTCATGGGTGCGTAAACGGCCGGCCTCGGCTGCTCGGCCAAACCACCATAGTGCACGTCGTCCACCACGCCAATAACCGTAAACCAGAACGGCTTGTACCCCCGTTGCAGGAGGTTCGCTGGCACCAGGTTTAGCGGTGGATCGGTTGAGATCTGCTTTCCGATCGGATCTTGGTCAGGCCAGAAGAGGCGGAAAAACTCACGATTGATGATGGCTACCTTAGGAGCTTCACGTCTATCGCCAGCACTGAAGGTCCTGCCGCTCAACAGCCGGATGCCCATCGCTCGGAAAAAATCGCCGTCTACGGCACGGTACTGTATCATCGGCACCTGGTCCAGGCTGACGGGCGCGGGACGGTCATTGAAGTTGATGTACTTGCCCCAGTTCTCGCCCTGCAGCGGCAGGCTTGACACCGCGCCCACGGCCTGTACCCCGTGAAGCGGCTGGATTCGTGCGAGTAGCTGATCATAAAAGGCGGCAACGCGCGAGGGGGCACCGTAGAACTGCGACTCGGTCGCCGCGCCCACGTATGACTGCGGCAGGTCAACCACGAAGGTCAACACGCGATGGGGATCGAAACCAGCATCGACATGGACCAGGTGATCGAAGCTCTTGATCATGAGCCCGGCCGCAATCAACAGCACGAGGGCCAGAGCGACTTCGGCCGCTACCAAGCTGGCTCGTAGCCGCCGGTTGCCCTCGCCGCCTTCCGCGCCGCGGCCGCCCTGCTTGAGCGCGTCGTTGGGGTTTACGTGAGAAGAAAGCAAGGCCGGCGCCATTCCGAATAGCACCGCCGTTCCCAGTGACGAAACCAGACAATACAGCAGTATCCGGCCGTTGATGGCAATCGGATGGACCTGCGGCAGCGTATCGCCAGCCAGCGGCACCAGCCGCAGCGCGAAATATGCGAGTGCGACCCCGAACCCTCCCCCAATCAATGCCAGAACGACGCTTTCGGTCAAGACCTGTTGCACCAAACGGCGGCGCGCCGCACCGAGTGCGGAACGCAGCGCTAGTTCCTTGTAGCGGCGTGTCGCCCGCGCCAGCACAAGGTTGGCAACATTGGCGCAAGCGATCAGCAGGACGAAGCCTGTGGCCGCCAGCAGCAGCAGCAATGCCGGGCGGACATCGCCTACCAACTCCTCGCGCAGCGGCTTCACGTCGGCAGCGATCCCCTTGTTCTCCGGGAACTGATGCTCGATATCCGCCATGATCGCGTTTGCGTCCGCCAGTGCTTGCTCGCGTGCTACTCCGGCCTTCAACCTTCCGATCATCGTCAGGAAGTGGTTATTGCGGGTATTCATGTTATCGCCCGGCGCCCAAGCAAGCGGCACCCAGACCTGACGATCATCAAAGATCCGGAAGCCCGCCGGCATTACACCGACGATCGTATACGGCTCGCCGTTCAGCGTCAGTGTGGTTCCAAGCACTGTGGGGTGACCTCCAAGGCGGCTGCGCCAGAAACCATCGCTCACGATGACGACCCGATGATGTCCCCACTGCTCTTCGTCCGGCCGGAATGTCCTGCCCAGGGTCGGATCGACGCCCAATGTGCGAAAGAAATCGGTGGATACAGCGTAGCCCAGCAGGCGCTCGGCCTCGCCGCTACCGCGCAGGTTGTAGGCGCCACCATAAAACGCAGAAAGGCTTTCGAGGGTTCGAGTGCGGTCGCGCAGAATGCGAAAATCGGGTGGAGACGTACTGAAATCTCCTAGGTCCGCCAGGTCTGCACTGAATAGCATGACAAGCCGTTGCGGATCCTTGTATGGCAATGGGCGCAGCAAGATGCTGTCGACTACACTGAAAACCGCTGTGGTCGCGCCAATGCCCAACGATAGGGTGAGTACTGCCACGACAGTGAAGCCGGGCGACTTCAGCAGCGTGCGCAAGCCATGGCGAATATCTTGCAAGAGTGTACCCATGATCACCTCCTAAGGCATACTCTTCGCCCTCTTCTCGCATTTTGCATGCCGGACAAGCCGTCCGTAAGTGGTTGAATCGCTAATCAGACAGTATATAGAGACGATCTTTGGGGGACACAATGCCCGCTTCTGCGACGCAGCTGTTCGGAAGCGGACAGAGCCTGCTTCGTACCCAGGGGGTCTCACTATCTGCCGGGAAAACAGAAAATGCACAAGGTCCTTAGACAGCGCGCGCTGAGGGTTCCTTAAACCTGGGTCACAGGCTATCGCCGCTCCCTTCGGGGAGACAGCGACGCCCAATGATTCGCTCAACAGGCACGCTCCGGATCAGACAGGAAACGGCCTCAACTTGTCCACTGTGATTGCGCCCCGCCGCCCGGACCGTTGCAATTGTAACTCGAACTGATTTTCATCAGATTTGGCGGCCGCAAGCCCTAAAGAACAGGTATGAAATCAGAGGTATATTTTCTAGACCTCTACCGAAAACGGCAGTAAGGCATTGAAAGGATGGTGGACCTGGTCGGGTTCGAACCGACGACCTCTTCAACAGCCCGGAGGACCATCTTTTGGGTTTTTCTATATCACAGGTGAGGCACGGCTCTGCGATCAGCCTAAGCAGTCGTTGACACTGGTTGGCATGGGGCCGTGGTTGAGCGGAATGTCCGTGACCTGAAGAAGGAAACGGCCTGTTGCCCAGAACTCCTACGATGTCCTCCTTTGCGAATTGTCCGTAGTGATTCACCGGAGCTTTCTGATTGCCGGGGCGGTATATCCGTCACCCGCTTTCCGTCTTTTGGTTCGAAAAGGCAGTCAAAGCGTCAATCAGTTCTGGAAGATCAGAAATCATTACCCCATTTGATTGCCCTCTTGCTTTATCAGCACCCCTTGCCATTCCAGCATGGACACAGCGTTAACTTCTTCGATCTCTTTCGCTCTGGAGCATGCCACTCATGCCAACCAGCTTTTGCCACCCAGCCTTGTTCAGGCGAACTCGCTGCCCTGTGGATAGCAAGACCCATCCCTCAGCCCGTCCGTCCCGGTGAATCTCCCGCACGTAGTCGATGTTCACGATTGCTGATCGATGCAGGCGGACAAACTTCTTCGGGTTCAATTTGGCCTCGAGCGCTCGAATACTTTCCCTCACCAGGTGCTTCTTGCCTGCGACGTGCAGACAGGCGTAGTAGTCCGCCGCCTCGATCCACTCGATTTCGTTCACAGAGACCACCGACCCGGTGTTTCCACACTTGGCCAGGAAGCGCTGCGGGTGGGGATCGTGGCCTGCGACAGCCCGCAGAGCTTGCAAGGCTGAAGAAATCTCCTGGCGTGCGGCAAACGCTTCCTCTAGTCGCATTCTTTTCTTGACCCGCGCCAGCGTCTCCTCGAAGCGTTTCCGTTCAATCGGCTTCACCAGGTAGTCCAAGGCATGGACTTGGAACGCTTCTACCGCGTAGTCGTTGTGGGCGGTCACGAAAACGGTAATCGGCATGTTGGGCAAACCGATCTCCTCAATCACCTCAAAACCGCTCTTGCTCGGCATCTGGATATCGAGAAACAGCAGATCGACCCGGCTCGATTTCAACGCGGTCACAACTTCGCCGCCATTTCGACACTCCGCCACGATGTCGATTTCGTCATCTCCGGCAAGCAGTAGTTTCAAGCGCTCACGGGCCAGCGGTTCGTCATCCGCGATCAGGGTTCGCAAGCTCACGAGGCCGTTCTCTCGTAGGGGATGGTAATCGAGACTTCAAATCCACCCGACTCTGGCTGAAAAGCCCTCAGTTCGTAATCGTTGCGATAGAAATGACTCAGCCTTTCCTTCGTGTTGCCGAGGCCCAGACCGAAACCGGGATGCGGTCTTCCGCGTCCTCCGTTCATCCCGGGCCCGCTGTCGCGTACTTTCAACTGCATGCGAGTGCCAATCCGCTTGGCAGAAGTCTCGATACAACCACCGTTTTCGCAATGCGCAATGCCGTGCCGAATCGCATTCTCGACGATCGGCTGAAGAAGAAAACAAGGCACCAATCCGTCGAGTGTGTTGGGCTCGAGATGAATATCCACCTGCAGGCGGTCGGCAAACCGCACGCGCTCAATGGCGAGATAACTCTCAACGATCTCCAATTCTTGAGCCAGCGGGATTTTGCTTGGGGTGTTTCGTTGGAGAACTGTCTTGAGAATGATGTTCAGGTGCTCCAGGGTTTCGAGTGCCTCAGCTTTGCGGCCGACCTCGACTAAGGTGGTAACCGCATTCAGCGTGTTGAAGAGGAAATGCGGTTCAAGCTGCATCTGGAGGGCCCGCAAGTGCGCGCTCGAAAGCTGCCTCTCCAGTTCGAGGGCACGCATGGAATCACGCTGGGCCTTCCATTGAATATTAACGGTCGCGCAGGCAAACCAGACAAGCCCGAAAATCAGCAACTCCATGCCGATGCGAGGAAGGCAGAAGAAATTCAGTCCGCTATACTCGGCCTTCACCGCTGCCGGCCCCACTCTGGCGATCCAGCGAGTGGCCTCCTGCAGCACGCCGAGGTGAAGCGTGACCACCCCCACAGCGACGAGCATCTGGAAGCCGAGAGTGGGCAGCGAAACTCGCAAAGCCGAGGGCCAGCGAGCACCAGCACGCCAGAGAAGATCGACGACGAGGGCCCACCACAGCCAAAGAGCGCACCCGTAAGCCAAGGAGAAACCCCAAGACAGGAAAGAGTCCATCCCACTCGCATGAGCATGGCATTCGATTGCGGTAGCCGTGGCCAGGGTGGCAGCGATCGTGAAGGGAATGATCCTCGCCTGCAGCCACACCTCACCCCACATCTTTCTGCGAGGGGCCGTCTGCGCAGCCTCTGCACGGCGAAGGTCGGGAATAGGAATCACGACCCTCCTACCTAAAACCGAGTACGTTTATCGTACACTCGAAGCATTGCCTGCCCAAGAGGTCTTTACCGGCCTGCTCGGCTGCTACCCGCCATTGCCAAGCTTCTGCGTGCAATCCAGCCCGATCAAGGACCTGCGAATAAGCCATTTGCGCCGCCAGATAGATCGTGTTCGTGCGGCCTAGCGCGTGCTCGAGGATGGCAAGGCCTTCCCGCATATCCGCCAAGGCCCGGTTGATATCACCCAGTTGAGCGTAGGCTTTGCCACGCAACATGTGTTCCCATCCCGTCAGCCAGTGCTCGTTCCCGCGCGTCTGCCGGCATAGTTCGAGAGCACGCTCAAAATTTGCCACGGCGGCGGAAGCGTGGCCTTCAGCGAGCGCCACGGAGGCTTGGCTTTCGAAGAGGAGCACCAAGTCGTCGTCGACGAGATCATGGGCCCCCTTCATCTCGGCCACCGCCTGTTTGAGGTATGCCCTGGCTTCATGCAGGCGCCTTCGGGCCACAGCAAGTTGGGCCAGATTGGTGAGTGATCGCATAACCACGGCGTTGTCGCCCATCTGCTTGCGCAAGTGCAGCGCTTTCAACCACGCCGCCTCGGCAAGATTGAGTTGTCCGGCGTCGCTACAGAGTCCGCCGTAATCGTTCAGCGCCGCCGCGTAATCGCTCACATGCTCGGGCTCGTGCCCCAGAATACGCAACGATTTTTTAAAGGCCGCCTTTCCTTCTGTGAATTCACCTACTTGGTGGTAGGCGACACCAAGCATAACGTAGCCGCGGCCAAGCTCGACCCCGCTCAACTGATGAGAATCGACGGCTAGCCTTGCCATCTCGATGGCAATATCAAAACGTCCTTGCTGTTCCTCTAGTAGCGCATCGTGCAGCCAGTCGTGCGGATTGCCTTGACCAAGAAGGTGCGAGCAAGACAGCAGCACCATGATCGATATTCTGTTCGTAGGCCTCATGCGAACAGGGTGAACGGCCGATTCGAGTTCATCCATCGGAAGTCCGGCAAGACTCGCATACTTGCAGGCAACGCTGGAATTCACGCAGCGAACCCGAAAATCGCGCTGTTCCTAGGTGCTTCCGCAAGGTCCCGACCGTGCGGCCATAAGGCCACGCATGGCACTCCTCGGCTTCGAATTGTGCAGGGATTCAGAACGGCGCAACGCGTTCGCCACGCAGCTTGGGCGAGAAACAAGAAAGAATTCTACGGATGCCGAATCCGCGCGGGGAAGGACTCCGAGGATCGAAATGGCAACGAGAGCGAAACTGCCAAGAAGGATGGTGGACCTGGTCGGGTTCGAACCGACGACCTCTTCCATGCCATTTAATCCCTATTAACAAATACAACAGCTTACAACAGCTCAGAAGACCGTCTTTTGGGTTTTTCTACCCATAATGCAGGTAAAGATCACAGGTAAATATCGCAGGTAGCACGGACAGGCGGGTTGAGGAAGCCTTCCTGTGCCTTTTATCCGTCCTAACTTTTGGCGGCTTTCACCTTCGCCATGACCAATTCCGGCTCGCCTTCGATCCTGAAGGCGCAGACGAACGCGCCGAAGAGGTCAAGGGGCAAGCATGACGACACCGGAAGACCAGCCTTCCCCGGAACCCAGCCGCGATGCATAGGGCAGTCATTCATCAGGCAGGAAACTGATAATGGGAAATCTCTCAAGGTGGCGGGGCGGCCCAATAGACGGCTCTCGCGTTTTACGGGTCCCTTTCCACGGGGGCTTCATTTGGTCGAAGATTTCGCTGGATGCTGGGAGGAAGATCCGGTTCGTGATCACCTCTGGTGGTTGATGAAATACGAGAGCCAGAGCCACCGTTCTTGGTGCGCCTGTATCGGTCTGCTACCCAACGGGTCCTTTCGCGGGTTCCTTGCCGGGGACCCCTCGGGCGATGAGGACAATCTGAGCGCGTACCCTGCCTTTCGCTCCTTCGAAGAGGCACGTAAGATCCTAGAAGTAGAAGCTAAACTGGACGGGCTTTTTTTGCCAAGAATGCCGCTTGTGAAAGCATCCATGCCATTCAGTTCCGTGAAATGGATTCGTACATGATAGCCAACCTATAAAAGAAGGGCAGTGATGGTGCCCTGAAAATTCACAGTCCTGCACAGGTTATCCTCAGAAAAATCTCCCAAGAGGCATTGACACTTTAAGAGGTACACGTTCAAATTCCTCGCTGGTTCTTCGTCGTCGAGGGCGACGCGCATCTGCGCGGCCGTGGAAGCCCGCGATGCGGCAATACCCCTGTTCTTTCAGCTAATCAACGACCATAACATCCGCAACATCGTGGGAGGTATATCCATGTCATCCCGATGGAAAACCGCGACAGGATTGACGACAGCTCTCGCCACCGCAGTCCTTGTCGGCGGCATGCTGATATCTTCGCAGTCCGCGTCGGCGCAGGCGCTCGACCAACAAACCCACCACAGGACGCTCGACCGACAA
>JASHSL010000118.1 GCA_030040855.1 Terriglobales bacterium | reverse complement strand
TCGCCGGAAACCGAGCAGCAGCTTCAATCTGAGGATAAACAGCAGGTCCCTCTCGAATAAACGGGCAACACGAAAATGAAAGCTGCTTCGATTGCTTCCGGTTGGACGTCACCGCTTAGCGGGTGGCGTGCACATAGTTCGCGATGCGCATGTGCACTGCGTTTGAAAGCGCCGGGACGCGCCTACTTCGACAGGCGTAGATTGTGGTCTACTGCCAGCGCGATCGTGCTCGCGGTAGTGTTTTCTACGCTCTTGTGTCCAGAGCGGGCATTCGGTCAGAAGCCCGAGTACGAGTTTTACTACGAGTATCGAACAGTTTTCTCAGACCACGTACAAGAGCAGAACCACTGGTCGCTGACAAATGAGCAGGTTTTTGAAAAGTATGCCGACAAGCTCCGAAGCGACGGAGTCGCCGAATCCGAGATCGCCCGAAGGCTCAGATTACTCCGGACAGAGCACGCCACTTTAGAGACCGACTTTTACAGTCGCTACTACCTCGACAGCAATGCCAATTTCAACCACGCTCCGAACCGCTTCCTCATGGAGATGGTGAAAGGGCGTCAGCCCGGGGTTGCGTTGGACTACGGAATGGGGCAAGGCCGAAACTCTATCTACCTCGCGAGCATCGGGTGGCAGGTGTGGGGTTTCGATCCCGCCGAGGCTGGCGTTGCAATCGCTCAGAAGCAAGCAAAGGAGCTTGGGCTAATCTTGCACACCTCAGCCGTTCGTGACAGTGAATACGATTTCGGCAAGGAACGGTTCGACCTCATCTTGTTTAGCTGGACGATGCCGTTCGTGCCGGTCGAAAAGGTTTTGGGCGCACTGAAGCCTGGCGGAATTGTAGTGATGGAATGCGGGACCGATTTCCTGCCCAATCGCAACGCAATGCTTCATTTGTTTGATCCTCTCGAGATCGAACATTACGAGATCGTGCGGGATAAGGCGGACTGGGAGGGTCGCCGTGTGGTGGATATCATTCGCTTGGTAGCAAAAAAGCAATAGGCGTGAGGCTTGGCGGCGCGTTGTTGGTCTGGCTGAAATGCGATTTTGTGAAGGCGCAACTCGCCAAGCCGCCCGTCAGTTTCGGTAAGGGTTGCTCCAAACTCCTGGTTCTAGTCGCCTTACCGGTAAAGTGGCTACTGCGACGGGGAGGATCAGACTGCGGGCCTCCGTTAGTGCCGACCGGAAGTCGATGATTCACCGCGTCGAAGCAGTAGCTCTGCAACTTGAATCGCCCACCTGGACGGCCACCTTCAAAGGGTCCAAGAAGTCGGCGTACAAAGGGAGTCCCGCTCAGCGTCCGCGCTGCAGCTTATCTCCCGACCCTACTTCAGGACGGGCGTTTCCCATCGGAAGTGGTGTCGGAGCAAGAAGGCGGCAGCAGCCACCGCAATGACGGTCAAGAAACGGATGATCCAGCGTCGTTTGGTTTGCATTGGTGCTCCGCTCGCCAATCGTAACACCGAATCAAGAGCGCGAGGTTGCCACCGAAGGCGTTGGCATGCGCTGCAAACGAAAGATCAGGTATGGCATTCATGATGGGATCCTCAAGGAGAGTTCCTGGGCGTGATAGGATGGATCGGGCAAGCGCGCCTCTTCGCTCTTTCTTGCTTTCTTCTCCGGGTCGCGGCTGCAGGAGTTCATCATGAAAGTCCTCATGGGTGCTTTCATCACGCTCAACGTCTGGCTTTACCGCTGGAGCGGCGGTCGGCTCATGGGAAAGATGGGCGCTGCGCCGATCCTTCTGCTCACGACGATGGGGCGCAAATCGGGGCGAAGCCGCACCGTGCCTTTGCTGTACGCGAAAGAGGATCAGGGCTTCGTAGTCGTCGCCTCGCTCGCTGGAGCGCCGAAGCATCCGGCCTGGTACCTCAACGTCGAGGCGAACCCGAAGGTCGAGCTGCAGGTGGGAAGCCAACGATTCGCGGCGGTCGCACGGCGCTCCAGTGCAGAGGAGAAGGCGCGGCTATGGCCTCGCCTAGTCGCGATCTACCCGAAGTACGAGAACTATCAGAAGCGCACGACGCGCGAGATTCCGCTGGTCATCGTGACGCCAGCGTGATACGGGGGTTTGCCTCTAACCCGAAGCTGAATTTCACACCAAAAAGCCGCGATTCGGTGGCTACTCGGGCATTCCAGTTTGCGAACAACATCCCGCTACACGCACATCCGACCCGAAGTTCGGGAGCGAGTGGCGGCAGAAGTAGGGCTTCTCAAGCCGATGTTGGACCCAAATGGACCCAAAACAGAGGAAAGCAGTGCTGCTTAAGTAACTGAAAAGAATGGTCGGGGCGAGTGGATTTGAACCACCGACCTCCTGGTCCCGAACCAGGCGCTCTAGCCAGGCTGAGCCACGCCCCGAATTGAAAGCGTTAAACTGATGGGCGATTCGGCATGAGGCAGTTGCTCAATGGGTGCTTAAAGGAGTCCTCGGCCGAGTCGTTCTGCTTCTTCTTGGCTTCAAACAGTTCGTCGATCTTTTGGACGGCTGGCTGGGTATCCTCGGGTACATCCTTGATGTAGAACTGCTCTGTTGTCGCCACATTGGCATGCCGCAGCAAGCCCGCCCCAAGCGCAGATTCCTCGCTGGTCACAAGTGTTCCGATCCCACGTCGCATCGCATACCAACCATACCACGCGATGTTCCTCTTTTCTAGCGCCGGGCGGACATAACGCCTCGAAAGATTTGGCAGATGGATGGGGCGACCGGTTCGTGGTCCGGCCAAAATATAGCCCTCAGGTTGTCGGTCTTCATCCAAAATCTCTTTGAGGTGCTTCGAGACTGGAATCTTGGCTACGCTGTCCGGCGTCTTTGGAATGTCGATATTTGTCCGCCAAACCGCCTGCCGAATCAGAAGGTGCTTGCCGTCATAGTTTTTCCATTCGCAGCGCTCCTTGGTCAAATAGGGTCGATCGCTCGGCGAACTACCTCAACGTGGGATCTCATTGCGAAGAGGTCCACGTGGTAATAGAATGGTAATATGAAAGAGAAGACATCTATCACACTCTCGAAGGATCTTTTGGCAAAAGTTGACCGAGTGGCGGGGTCGAGGCAATCGCGTTCTGCTTTCATTGAAAGCGTACTTCGTAAGTATCTCCAGGGCCGGCAGCTGGCCAAGATACACGCGAGAGACCTGGACCTGCTCAATCAGGCGGCGGACCGCCTGAATAAGGAAGCCGAAGAGGTACTCGAATACCAAGCACAGAATGAGTAGGCGGATCCTGGGACACGGGAATCCGCCATCCGACCAACTGAAATCCTCGTGGGGAGCCCTTCATGAAGCGTGGGGAATGCTATCGGGTGCATAAACCCGGCGGCGATCCAAAGCTCTACCGCACCTTCGTGGTTGTGAGCCGCCAGGCACTTATCGATTCCAGGTTTCCCACGGTGATCTGCGCCCCTGTTTATAGCAGGGGAGAGGGTTTAGCGACGCAAATCGCGGTCGGCCCGGATGAGGGGTTAAAGCATGACAGCTGGATCATGTGTGACAACCTGGTGAGCCTGCGCAAGTCCGATCTGACGCATTATATAGGGTCGCTATCCGCACGTAAGCAGGCTGAACTGGATAAGGCATTGAAACTGGCTCTCGATCTGCCATGAGAAGCAGCCGGTACCCCCATCTTTCGCAGCACGGCTTGCGTGCCCCGGGTGATTCTGTGAGAAATCGTATTGGCGGGGACGCCGACCAAGAAACAGAATGATGTTTTGCCCGTCGTTCAGCAGCTCGAAAAACGCCAGGAACGGAGCGCGTCGAGCTTCACCTCACGCTGGAGAGGGCCAAACAACGCTTCCGTAACGGCGGGTGTGAAATCGCCGCGCGATTGGCAAGCGGGAAATGTCAACAAGGGAAACGCTCCAACTATTGACCGGGCTTCATTTTGTGATTAGCAGGTATTCTCATTGACAACGAAGAAGTCAGGTTTGTCTGCAGGGCGCTTGGTCAGTTGGAAACAGTCGTTAGCGCTCTCGCGCGGGCGCTAACCACATGTCTTTGGAAGCCGCACTTCTGGTGGAGACAGTCGGCTTTGTCTCATGAATTTGTTAGCGCTACCGGGAATCGAACCCAAGTCGCCATGGGAATTTCAGGCATGGAAGATTTCTCCCAGCACTCGGCGCCAGTTCTGGCCCAGAACCAGGCGAAGGTGCTCGTCGGTGTATCCGCGCCTGACCAAAGCAGCGGTGAGATCGTAGACTCGTTTCTGTCCTTCGAGGCCGGCCACCACCTCGTGCGTTCCATGAACGTGGTAGCGCGGGTCAGCCTTCGCCAGCATCTCCTTGAGTATCCCAGAGGCTCCCAGGTCATTGCTCTCGACCCCGGCGTCCGACCCGATTCCCACGTGCTCAATTCCCACCAGGTCGCGCACGTGATCGAAGTGGTTGACGACGTCCTCTACGGTCACCGGCTCCGTGCCCTTGACCATGAATGCGATACACGTAATTCCCATGACTCCGCCCCGCTTGGCCAGCTTTCGAATCGCTTCATCCGTCGAAGTGCGAGGGGAATCCGGATTTAGTGCGCGGCAGTTCCCGTGCGACAGAATGACTGGTGCTTTGGAGATTTCGCAGGCGTCCAGCTTGGTGCGATCGCTCGCGTGTCCCAAGTCCACGGCCATTCCGACCTGGTTCATACGCTCAATCACCTGCTGGCCATACTCGCTCAGCCCGCCATCGTGTGGCTCGAACGCGCCATCCGCGACCAGGGAGCGGAAGTTGTAGCTGAGCTGTGAAATCCGCTGGCCATAGCCGTAGCAGGTATTGACGGCATCCACAGTTTCGAACTGCGCACTGGATTGCAGTCCAAAAATAATGCCATACCGACCCTGGCTCTTCACCTTTTCAAAGTCATCGGCGGAATTGATCCGCGCCAGCCATTGCGGGTAGTCGAGAAGAAAGCTGTTCCACTTTGCGAAGAGCTTTTCTGCATGATCCAGGGATGATGCGTCAAGACCAAAGTTGATTGCATTCACTCCCGAGTTCATAAAGAACTCAAAGTCGGATCGTTTGAAAGCACCTGGCTGGGACAGCCAGTCATTCAGCACGCTCTCCTTATCCTTGCGGTACAGGAACTGATTGAGCATGTCAATCACCAACTCCTCGCGGATCAGCCGCACCACGCGCTCCGGATATTCTTCACTGCTTTCGGCAAAAAGCCGGTAGCGGCTCCGGAGGACAAATGGTGCAGCCACTGCAGCAGAACTGGCGCGGCGAAGGAATTCACGACGCGAAACCGACGATCGTCTTAGACGCATCTCATTGGCCTGTAGATGGGGGAACAGGTGCCGCGAGCGGCAGGACTAATTGACTTGCGTGTTCGGCATCGTGGAAGACCTTGATGTGCGCAACGCGAATGTCCTCCGGCTTCTCGTAGCCAATCCTGCCACCGGTATTGTAGTTCTTTTGAAAGTTCGGCGAATTGAGCGGAGCGATGGTGAGCCGTAACCGCGCGCCCGCTGGAATCCTTCGCGCCATCCAGTAAAAGGCGAAGGGTATCTCCACGATTTGATTCGGCTTCAACAGTTCCTGCTTGAACGCGCTGTTACGGAATCGGGCGCGCCGGATGTCTTCGCCAAGCCTGAGCGTGGAACCGTCCGGGAGAACCATCAATACCTGGGCCCACAAGTCAAAATCGGGCGCGTCCGCCTCCACCAGCAACTGCAAGCGCATCTGCCCTGCTACTTCGGTATCGCGTTCAAAGGGTTCGGAGTGAAAGCTGATAGCTCGCTTCTGGAAACCGCGAAACTGGCTCTTCAGATCCTCGTTTTCAGCGTAGGTGGCGACTTCGAGTTCGGGTAGCTCGTGTGGATCATCGACAACAATGGCGGGGGGTTCCTGGCCCGTGGGGCTTTGCAAAAGCGAGCCAGAGTGGAATAGGTCCCTCGGCGTTCCCTCCGGGGCGGACAAATAGAAGTTCAAACCCTTTCCCGAGGATGCGGCTTCCAAGGTCTTGGCGTATCGCCACTCGTCGGCACCCATCATGAAGTATGCAACTCGGTCATGCAGAAATGCAGGTTTGGGCCCGCGCCCCAGCACCCAGTCGTACCAATCAGCGTGCAGCGCGTCCATGTCAATGACGGCGGCGTCGGGTATGGCTAAACCTTCGATCTCCTTAGTCGGTTTCTGAGTGCCACCATGGTCCCAGGGACCGATCACGAGATAATGCTGGCTCACCGCTGCTGCTGGAGCATCCTTGACGTGGCCACGATAGTAGCGCAGCGCTCCGGGCTGGTCGTCATCGAAATAGCCGGTTGCCGTTAGCACCGCGACATCCATGCGAGCATAGTCTTGGGCTTTGGGTTCCGCCGCAAGATTGAAGGCTTC
>JASHSL010000117.1 GCA_030040855.1 Terriglobales bacterium | reverse complement strand
ACCGTATCCGCCCAGCACAACGATGTGTCGGCGACCGACATCCATGGCAAAGTGAACCTGACTCTCGATCACAGTTCGGCTCGCGTCTCCGAAGTCAGCTCGGACGTCTCCATCGAAGGCCGCGCCAATGACGTCTCGCTCGAGAACGTTAAAGGCAGCGCTCATCTGGATGGAGAGTTCATGGAGACGGTAAAGCTGGCCAACATCGGCCAGTCGGTCCTGTTCAAGTCCCCCCGCACCGAAATGCAGTTCCCGCGGCTGGAAGGCGACTTGAATCTGGATTCCGGCGATCTTCAGGCGACGGACATCATTGGGCCGCTACGGCTTTCCACCCGCGCGAAAGACGTCCGCTTGGCCGGGCTGTCGGGGGACGCACGGCTGGAAGATCAAAACGGCTCGGTGGAGATACGAGTCAAACAGCTGGGCAGCATGCAGGTGGAAGACCGCCGGGGCGATGTCGAGGTCTATCTGCCCCCGAAAGCTGGCTTCCAAGTGGATGCACGGGCCCGGGGTGGGGATGTCGAAACCGACTTCCCGGAAATTAAAGTGGAGAATACGGATGACCAGGCAAGCGCCAGCGGTACGGTGGGCTCCGGCGGCCCGCATTTGGTCGTGAACGACGATCACGGCACCATTGAAATTCGCAAAGCTTCCTCGGAAGCCGAAACATCCGAGCCGGCCAAGCCGCCAAAAGCCAGGAAAGCGCCGGCCGCGTCTGCACCCGCCATCACGGAAAATTAGTAGCCCCATCTTCCCCGGTCGGTACCTCCCCTAGCCGGGCGTTGCTTTTCCTGCCGACCGGATCATGTCCCCGCCCAAGTTCCGCGCGCGAGATGAAGCCCCGCACCCTGGCTTTCACTGCGCCTCGGAGCCATGTTATGTTCAAAGTTCTCCTCGAGACAGAGAGACCCTGACAAATGATTCGCTCCTATAAGGGTGTGACGCCGACCGTCCCGCCTACCTGTTATGTCGATGCAAGCGCCCAGCTGATCGGCGACGTGGTATTGGCGGACCACGTGAGTATTTGGATGAATGCCGTGCTCCGTGGCGACGTGCATTCCATCCGCATCGGCGCGCATTCGAACGTCCAGGATTGCTCGGTGCTCCACGGCATGAAAGAGCAGTACGGAGTGTTCGTCGGCGAATATGTCACGGTGGGACACTCCGTGACCCTGCATGGTTGTGTCGTCGAGGACCGCTGTTTGATCGGCATGGGAGCGATCATCTTGAACGGTGCTCGCATTGGTGCAGGCTCGATTATCGGCGCCGGAACCCTGATACCCGAGGCTACGAAGGTCGAGGCGGGCTCGCTCTGGATGGGATCTCCCGGCCGGTTCCGCCGCAAGCTCGAGGAGAACGATCAGGAGCTCATTCTGCGCTATGCGAGGAATTATTTGGGATACAAGGAATCCTATTTGCAGGAGATTTGAAAGCCGGCGGTCGGAAGGTCCGGAGGGCGGAGATTCTGAGGCGTGCCCGAGGAAGCTGCGCCGGCCGAGCCGAGGGGCTGGCGAGCGCTAGTTTTGGGTGAGAGGACGACACCCCGGGGACGAGAAGCAGACACGGCCGTGATCAAAGCTATTCGTGGAACTCGTGACCTTCTCCCGCCGGAAACGGCGGTGTGGAACTTCGTCGAAGCAGAGGTGCGCGATCTGTTTCGCGCCTACAACTTCCAGGAAATTCGCACGCCCATCTTCGAGGAAACCCAGCTCTTTGCTCGCAGTGTGGGAGAAGAAACCGACATTGTGGGCAAGGAAATGTACAGCTGGGAGGATCGCACCCGGCGGGACGGCGAGCGGGCCCAGTCGCTCACCCTGCGCCCTGAAAACACCGCCGGCGTCGTCCGCGCTTATATCGAGCACAAGCTCTGGGAACGCGGCCTCAACAAGCTTTACTACATTGGACCGCAGTTCCGCCGGGAACGGCCGCAGAAGGGACGCTACCGCCAGTTCTACCAAATCGGCGCCGAGGTGATCGGTCCGGCGAGTGCGGGGAGTGAATCGGCGGCGCGGGACGCGGAGATTTTAGAGCTCCTGGCCACGCTGCTCGACCGTCTTGGCATCGAGGACTGGCATTTGCAGTTGAACTCCATCGGTTGTTCTGCCGATCGCGCCCGTTATAACGAAGCTCTGCAAGAAGCACTGGCTCCGCTGGCCGCGAAGATGTGCGCGGATTGCCAGCGGCGCGCCATGCGCAATCCGCTGCGCGTGTTCGACTGCAAAGTTCCGGAAGATCAGCCTCGGATCGAAACCCTGCCGCGCATGAGCCAATACCTGGATGAGCCTTGCCGCAAGCACTTCGAGCAAGTGCAGGAAATTCTGTCCGCGGTGGGCGTGCCTTTCGCGCTCAATGATCGCCTGGTGCGAGGCCTCGATTACTACACGCGCACCGCGTTCGAGTTCACGCACGGGGCGCTCGGCGCCCAGAACGCGATTCTCGGTGGAGGCCGGTACGACGGCTTGTCGGAATTGCTGGGCGGACCCAAGGCGCCGGGCATCGGATTTGCCATCGGGGAAGACCGCCTCGTGCTGGCCCTGAACCGGCCGGCCGAAAGTGTCCAGCGGAAACCGGATGTCTACATCGCTCCGCTCGGGCCAGGCATGAATAGCGAGGCCGCCCGGCTGGCGCGCGAGCTGCGCTGCCATCCGATCGTGGCCGAACTCGGGGACGAATCGTTTCGCCTGAAGAAGTCCTTCGAGACCGCCACCAAGCTGGGGGCACGCTACATCCTGATTGTGGGCGAGAAGGAAGTCAAGTCCGATGCCTTTGCCCTAAAGAACCTGGAGAGCGGCGAACAGGTCCTCGTCCCCCGCACCGAGCTCCCTCCGCGACTGCGCTCCTGAGGGCGCGGCCGAGGAGATCTATTCCTCCTCTTCTTTGGCCTCACCTCGCGCTGCCTTCGCCTTCTCGATGATCTTCTCCTGCAGCTGCGTGGGAACGATGTCGTAGCGATGCATTTCCATATTGAAACTTCCCCGACCCTGCGTCATCGAGGTCAAATCGGCGCCGTAGGTCAGCATCTCGGCCATGGGCACCTCGGCCTTCACCACCGTGTTGCCGCCCTTGTTGTCCATGCCCTGGATGCGCCCGCGGCGGCTGTTCAGGTCGCCCATGATCGATCCCGCAAATTCGTCGGGAACTGTGATCTCGACCGCCATAATCGGCTCGAGCAGCGTGGGCTTGGCTTGCTCCATGGCCTTCTTGAAGGCGATGCGTCCGGCAAGCTGAAACGACAGATCGTTCGAGTCCACTTCGTGGTACGACCCGTCATAGAGCACGACCCGGAAATCGACCACCGGATAGCCGGCCAGGTATCCCCGCGCCGCCGCGTCCCGCACTCCCTTTTCGACAGCGGGAATGAAGTTCTTGGGGATCGCGCCCCCAAAAATGTCGTTGACAAACTCGAATTCGCCACCGCGAGGAAGCGGCTCCATGCGAATCTTGCAATCCCCAAACTGGCCATGCCCGCCGGTCTGCTTTTTGTGTCGACCCTGCACGTCAGCTTTGCCGCGGATGGTTTCCCGGTACGGCACTTTGGGCGCCTTGAGGTTGACCTCGACGTGATATCGCTTCTTTAGCCGGGAGACCACGACTTCAATATGCTGCTGGCCCGTCCCCGCGATCAGAAACTCCTTGGTCTGGGGGTCGCGGAAGAAACGCAGCATGGCATCCTCTTCGATGAGTTTGTGCAGGCCGGGACCGAGCTTGTCTTCATCGGCGCGACTCTTCGGTTCGATGGCAAAGGTGATCGCTGGTTCGGGCAAGGAAATTTTGGGATAGCGGATGGGAGCGGCTTTGTCGCCCAGGGTGTCGCCGGTCAAAGTATCTTTCAGCTTGGCCACGGCGCCGATGTCCCCGGCATGCAACTCGGTCACGGGCA
>JASHSL010000116.1 GCA_030040855.1 Terriglobales bacterium | reverse complement strand
GTTCTTCCAGTTGGGCGCGCAGTTGGCCGACTTCATTGTGCAATTGCCAGTGGGAACGTTCCAGCCGGTCTGCCGCCGCGATGAACGTGGCAAACGCATCGGCCAGGTGAGCATCCGGAGGCGTCGCGGACGCTTCGACACCGATCATTGGACTTTGATGAGAGCTAGGCAACATCTGCCTAGTCGGCATGCAAGGTATCTGCCAAAAAAGGTTGCACTTCGCCCTGGGCTATCGAAGGTAATGCCGCGCGAGCTGACGGGGAAGCAACGCCGCTACAGAACTGGGCTAGACCTGCCGATAGGATGTAACCCAATGCCAGGCTTAGGATCGTTCCGGGGCTCTGCGATGACGACTGCTGCGAGTGTGGAGATTAAGATGGGGTTAGAAAAACCAGATCGAAGCCGACGTCGGAAGGCCGCTTTGGGGGCGGCGAACGCTTACGCTTGGGAAACCGGCAACGGGGATCGACTGGTAAGTCGCATGCATGCCAGAGATGAGCGCACCATGAGGATTCCATCCAAGTGAGCAAAGAGCGGAAGAGCCGAGTGCAGGAATTCGGTTATCGGGTGCCCAGGTTTCCCGCTGACTTTCGAGTGCTGCTAGAAACCAGCGAAGCCGAGCCGCGGGTCCTCGACGCCCGCTGTACGGACATTAGTGCGGATGGCCTCGCCGTACAAATGGAGGAGTGCCTGAGCGTAGGCACGCAGGTTCGATTGGTGCTTCGACTCCCGGGCAGCCCCACCTCTCTACGGCTAGCGGGACGGGTGACCTATCAGAAGAACGATGAGCATGGATTCGCTTTTATCTATTCATCCGAGCAGGAGCGCGAATCGATCGAGCAATACCTCTCTTCCCTCGGGCACCGGACTCTTCCCATGCGGCGCCCCCGCCGCTAACCCCTTTGGCATCTCCCGTGCAGAACAACTGGGCAGATGTTGCCTAGTGCTCATGTTCTTCTAACCCAGGACGGACATCGTGCCTAAAGCTATGAAAAAGGTTCTGAGTCAGGAAGAGATCAACGCCATGGTGCGGACGGCTCGGGGCCAGCAGAGGGATGACGCACCCCGGGCAGAGCAACGCGCCGTAAAACCCTATAGCTTTCGCCAAGCCGGACAGCTCACCGACGAACAGCTCCATGGTGTCACCATTCTGCATGAAGGCTTTGCCCGGAATCTGGCCCAATCGTTAGGGGCCTATCTTCGGGTCCTTTTCGAAGCATCGCTAGCTTCGATCGAGCAGATCAACTACGGCGAGTTCCTGGAGCGTGTGCCCGCAGTGACGTACATGATGTCTTTCCAGGTCCGGCCCGTCGGTGCTGCGGCTGGCCTGCAATTGGACCACACGCTGGTGTTTCCGCTGATCGACATCATGCTCGGCGGCACCGGACAATGCCCGCCTATGACCCGGGAAATCACCGAAATCGAAGAACAGATCATGGAAAGCATTGCGCGAATCATCTGTCAGGAACTGGCGGTCGCCTGGGCCTCGCTGAATACCGAAATCGAGTTGGAACACCGACAGACGGCGTCACAAATGCGGCGGTTTTTGGCCGCGCCAGAGAAAATCCTTTGCATAGGCTTCGAGATCAAATTGGCGGAAGCGCGAGGAAACCTGCACCTGGTTTTCCCGGTTTCAATTTCCAACACCCTGCTTCGCCGGCTCTCCATGGATGGGGTGTACGGCAAAGCACGCTCCCCCAATCGACCGAGTCCACAACTCGCAGAAAGAATGCTGGAGTGCCCCTTCCCCATCAGTTTGGGGATCACCGCCATCAAGCTCCGGGTGCGAACTCTGCTCGGACTCAATCCTGGAGAAATATGCAATCTGGGCGTTGCCCTTCGCCGGCCTGCCTCGCTGATCATCGCCGGGCGTGAGGTCTTTGAAGCCGAACCAGTGCGTCATGGACGATATCGCGCGGCACAAGTCGGCCAGCGGCGAGCCACCAACAAGACGGAAAAGAGGCCATAGGGATGTCAACCATCACGCCCGGGACCCCGCTGTATTCCTTCGTGGAGTTGTTTCGCAAGACACTTGGCGATGTTCTCTCCGAAGGCGCAGCATCGCCGTGGACGGTTACGCTTCGCGAAGATGCGCCCGTATCCAGTGGCACCACGACCTTGTGCTTTCTAATATCCCTGTCCGGCAGCTTGCGGGGAAAGGCTGCCTTCCAAATGGAGAATGCCGAAGCCCTGCGGCTGGCGCAGAAATTTCTCCCGCAATCGGGGGATCCTGCCTCGGAATTGACTGCTGCTCGCAAGCAGGCGGTCGAGCAGCTCTTGGGAAAAGTCACCACCCGGGTGACGGCAGCTTTGAAGGAGCAGTTTGGCGAAGTGGATTTGCAGTTCTCGAGCAGCGAAGTTCCCAACTGGACGGGAACCAGAGTTACCTTGGTAGCTGCCGAGGCTTCGACCGGCACGGTCTCCCTAGGACTTCGACTGGACACGGAACTGGTGGCGAGTGTGCTTCCTTCGAAAAGCGATGCTGAGACGGCATCTCCCTCGACCGACACAGCAGCAGCCAAGGCAGCTGCATCGGGGGAGAACAACCTGGACTTGCTCTTGGGCGTGGAACTAAACCTTACTCTGCGATTTGGCCAGCGTACTCTGACCCTGCGCGAGATCTTAGAGTTAAGCTCCGGCTCGATCATCGAGCTTGATCGGCAGGTGCAAGAGCCCGCCGACTTGCTTTTGGGTGACAAGTTGATCGCGCGAGGGGAGGTTGTGGTCGTCGACGGGAACTATGGTCTCCGCGTTAAGGAAATGTGTGATCTACCACCGGGCGCCGACAAAGTTGCTTCATCCTCAGCTCGATCGGAATCGTGCCGAAAGGCATAAGAGGGAGGGCCGAACAGTGAAAGTAGATTTCAACGGAGACGACGGATCGACTTTATCGAGTATTACTTCGCCGCATCGCGAGCAAACTGAAACCGCCGCGGTGTCCGGTACTGACACCGACCCTTCCCTGGGAGAGGATCGGGCCACCCTATCGGGCGATCGTGTCGACGTCGCGGCGCTCACCGCAAAAGCCCTTGCCTCCAGCGAAATTCGCCAGGACAAAGTCGACGCCCTCCGCCAGGCCATCGAGAACGGCGATTACAGGATTGAACCATCCCAAATTGCGACTGCCCTGATTTGGCAGTCCGAATAACGAAAAGCGAACCCCAGTCTCCGCCAACACGTCGCTTACGCTAGCTCGTCAACTTGATGGGGGTCATCATCGCCCGTAGCCTCAGGCGGCTCGGGAATTGGAGGTTCGGCCATCGCAGGCGGAGGACGGCGCTTCTTCCGCTCGCCGCTTGGTGATTGCCGTCGACCCTGATCAAGGGCGGGAGTCGCTGGCTCGGGTCGCGTGATTGAGAACTCGTCCATGGACTTGGGTGCTTGCTGCAAGCTGCATGTCGTACCAGAACGATCATCTTGCAGGGATACCCATAACGGACATAGCCGAATATCGGCCACAACAGGACGAAACTTTACCCGGACAGCCCGGCAATCATTCTTCGGTAACCTTCCGCAACTTCGCTGGCTTCTCGGCGGCGACCGATTGCTTCGCCGCTTCCGAACACCCGCACCCTGATCGCATCGCCCAGGCCCAGAGGAGCGGCCCGACTCTACCATTTGGCAGCTTCCTCAAGAGAGGGCGGCACCGGCCTTCAGCGCTTCTTGTTTTTCACGCAACTGGAGCACCGTAAGGCATTTCCGCTTCCGTCGGCATGGTTAACTGACCTGGTACCTGGACAGATTCACCGCAAGGACCACTTCCAAGCTCTGTAGAGCTGATGATAGCTTCTGCTTGGGGCCATCACCTGACTAACCAAGCCGCTGTATGCCTGCCGCAGGCAGGATTTCTTGAGGGGAATGAGCGTGCACCGGACTGACGCGGAATTGAGGATGTTGGTGGTGGAGGATGAACCGGCGACTCTCGAACTTGTGTCGAAAACGCTGGCGGGCGAGAAAGTGCAACTGTTCACCGTCTCAGATGCCGAGTCCGCCCTGGAGCGCCTCCCGGAGCTTCGGCCGCGGATCGTTCTGTCCGATCTTTTGTTGCCGGGCATCAATGGACTTGAGTTGCTCGAACGAGTCCTCGAAAGCGATGCGGGAATCGACTTTATCCTGATGAGCCGCGAGTCGTCGACCGAGCCCGCCATCGATGCCATTCGCAAAGGGGCCTGCGATTACCTGCTAAAACCTCTCGATCCTGACCGGCTGCGGAACTGCGTTCGGCATCTGGTCGATGAAGCCATGACCCGCCAGAAAACCCTTCGCCTCGACGAGGACCTGATCGATGTCTTCCAGTTTCAAGGAATGATCGGACGCAGCCCGTTGATGTTGGAGGTTTTCGCAAAAATTCGGCGGATTGCGCCCCACTTCGAATCGGTTTTAGTGACCGGGGAAACTGGAACAGGAAAGGACTTAGTCGCAAGGGCCCTGCATAACCTGAGCCCGCAGCCCTCCGCACCCTTTGCCGTCTGTAACTGTTCTGCCTTGGTCGAGACGCTCCTCGAAAGCGAGTTGTTCGGCCACGTACGAGGTGCATTTACCGGTGCCGTCGAGAACAAGCAGGGCATCTTTGAGTACGCGAACGGCGGCACCGTATTCCTGGACGAGATCGGCGAACTGGCGATGTCAGCGCAAGCCAAACTCCTGCGAGTCCTTCAAAATCGCGAGGTGCAGCGAGTGGGATCGCCGACACGCCGCACCGTCAATGTGCGCGTGATCGCGGCCACGAACCGGGACCTTCGCAAGATGGTGGCCAGCGGGCAATTCCGAGAGGACCTATTCTATCGTCTATCCGCGATCGAAATCTCCGTGCCCAGCTTAGGCAAACGAAAGGAGGATTTGCCTTTGCTGCAGCGTCACTTTCTTAAAAAATATGCTTCCCGCTATGAGAAGGCAATCACCGGCATTACCCGCCGAGCCCAGACCCGGCTGGCGGCTCATTCTTGGCCGGGCAACGTACGAGAGTTGGAGAACGCGATCAGCGGCAGCTGTATCATGGCTACGGGAAACGTCATCGACCTGGCGGACCTGCCGGAAATGTTTGCCGCTCCTGTCGAGGCCGCTGATTACGAGGAGCGGGAACTGGTAACTCTCGAGGTCATGGAGCAACGTTACCTGCTGAAGGTGCTCGACGTGGTTGGCGGAAATAAGGCAAGAGCGGCTGAGATTCTTGGTATAGGCCGCAACACGATTTATCAGATGTTAAGCCGCATCGGAGAATCTGCCGAAGTATTCAGTTCGCCGGGCTCTCCTAAAACCGCCTAGAACCTATACCTACCCCATCCATCGACTCTAGCCGGTTTGCTCGGGCATCGACATTGTTTTTGCCAATGCCGGAGTTCAGGGCTTCAAACCGTTGTTGGAAATGGACGATGCAGACCGGCAAATCCAAATCGATAACAATCTTACGGGCACAGCAAACGTCATTCGGGCATTCGGACCACACCTTGTAAAGCGGAGAGGCGGGCGAATCATCGTCACATCATCCACTCAGGTGGCGGCACGGTATGAAGTACGGCTCCGCATACTCGGCATCCAAGTGGGGGATCATCGGATTGATGAAGTCGGCAGCGCTCGAGTTCGCCCCATATGGCATCACGGTGAATGCGGTTATCCCCGGACTGATTGACACTCCGTTGAGTCGGCATGAAGAACGATACGCACAGGCGCTCGAAGAAGCTGGGCAGACACCGTCAGGCCCAGAAGCAGATGAGAAGAGAGCACGGGAGATTCTCCTGGCAAAGACACCGCTCAGAGTACCCTGGATCGAACCCGAGGACGTCGCTCCGGTAGTAGTTTTCCTGGCCTCGGATGCGGCGAGTATGATCAGCGGGGCGACCTACGATGTGACGGGCGGCGACAGCGCTCACAATGCAGCTTGAACATTTCGGGTGGTGTGTCGGACATAATGAGTTGTCCTGTCTGAGGCTCAGTATTCTTTACGTAGGAGCAGACACGTGTTTGAATGATCCGCCTCCGACCCGAATCTTGATCCCGTTCTCGAGCGTATAAGCCGACAATAGTCGCCAGTCGTTCTGGAGACTGAGTTCGTTCTCGCGGGCGTCCTCGACGTCTACGTCCGCCCAGACTTTAGAAATCTGGAGGAATTTCAAGTGGGGTCAAAGGTGTTCCCGGTTCGCAACGGATGAGCAATCCGGAAATTGAACCACGGACAGCTAGGCGAGCCATAAGTCATCTTCAAGGACTCCAAGCCCGTTTCTGGATAACTTCCGGACTGCCGAGTTGCTGGAAAGTAAACGCAGCAAGGTGAAGGAGCATGCATTCTCGGAAGAGCATGAGTTCACTTGTACGCGAACTGTAAGGGAGCCATAATTCTCCTTGTGAGCTTCGAAACGCTGCAGTCACCGCTTCGCTTTCTGCAATCCGCTCTGAGTGATTTTCGTCCCCCCGACTGGCTGCAACAGTACCAATGTTGGTGGGAGAAACAGGGCCAGGATATTTCCGACCTCACCGATCGTACAGGTACTCCTTGGCTGCGAATGTTCCATCTTTCCGGGGCACGGGTGGATGAGATTTTGTACTCGCCCGAGTATTGGAGGATGCTGAAGCACGGCTACCAGACCGGGTTGATCTGGCGTGTGTCCGAGGAAAACGCAGTTTTTCCGGCGGCTCTGGGAATCTACGTAACATCGTTTTACGATCCCGGGCTGGCGTGTCCCTATACGGTTTCGCTGAGCACATTCGTTCCGCTTTTGAAGCACGGCGATGCTGAACTTCAGCAGCGCTTTCTGCCAAGGTTGCTCCAGAAAGACGAAGCTGTTTGGCAAGGGGCGACGTGGATGACCGAGATCAAAGGCGGTTCTGACCTCGGCGCGACGGTCGAGACCATTGCTCGCCCCCTCGGGAACCACTGGTTGTTGACCGGCGACAAGTACTTCGCCAGCAATGCTGGAGCGGAACTGGCGGTAGTCGCGGCACGGCCCGAGGGCAGCGCCCGCAATGTGCGCGGACTGGCTTTATACCTCGTTCCCAAGCATCGCCAAGATGGCCAGCTCAACTATACAATTCGACGCCTTAAAGACAAGATCGCAACCCGCTCCGTGCCGACGGGAGAGGTTGAATTGTGCGATAGCGAGGCTTGGCTTCTCGGTCGGGCCGAAGATGGGATTTATCTCATTCTCGAGGTCCTCAACGTGTCGCGCGTGGCGAACAGCATGGGAAGCGTGGCCCTTGCCCAACGAGCCATGGCGGATGCGGCTTCATTTGCTCAAGGACGGGTCGTCTTTGGCAAACCTCTGATTGAACAACCGCTAATGCGGTGTCAATTTGAGGATCGGCTGCGGCAACTCCGAGCAGCTTCAAAGCTGGCTTGGAAGGCAGTTGTGCTCTTAAACGAGGTGTGGCAGGAAAGGCCTCCGTATTCAGACCGCTATCATCTGTTCCGGCTGGTTGCTCACTTGGCAAAGTACTGGACGGCGGAAGTCGCAGTACAAACCGCCAAGTGGGCGATGGAAGTGCATGGCGGGTTGGGCACGTTGCACGAGTATCGTGCTGAGCGCTGGCTACGAGAGGCGATGATCCTGGCGATTTGGGAGGG
>JASHSL010000115.1 GCA_030040855.1 Terriglobales bacterium | reverse complement strand
CAAGCGAGCCTCTGGTGCGCTTTGGCTTGGGCAAGCAGGCAACGGCCAAGCTGATCGTGATCGAATGGCCCAGCGGACAGGTGCAAAAGCTTCGCGACGTAGCGGCCGACCAGGTTTTAAAAGTTCGCGAGCCTTAAGCGCCTTCCTGGCGGCCTGAGCAGGATTCACTTTGCCGGACCCGCCACCACCAGGCATGTCCCCATTTTCCGGGAAAGTGGGAGGGTAGAACGAGCGATCGTCTCTGCCTATCGCGATTGGCCAGAGACCCGACATAAAGCTCCCCGCTTGGCGACGATGCCTATGAGATAATTTTGTGAGTTTCTTTAGGGGACTTATGCCAGAGCGCATGGTGTTCTGCGTAAAGTTTCAGAAACAATTGCCGGGACTGGATGAACCTCCCTTCGACACTGAACTGGGGAGAAGAATTTACGAGAATGTTTCCCAGCAGGCCTGGAGCCAGTGGATGGAGTTCTGCAAGATGCTCTTGAACGAGTACCGTCTGAATCCTGCTCGCCCTGAGGACCAGGAGGCTATCGTCAAGCAAATGGAGCAATATTTCTTCGGCGAAGGAGTGCGACCGCCGGAGCAGTATGTCCCACCGAAGTCGACTTAACCTCTGTAGCGGTCGATCCCCAGCAGCGAGGGGCGGTATCTTAGCAGTTATCCCGTGGACGGCAGGATCGCCCGCCTTTCATCGTCTCGTAACATAGTTGCACTAAGATTGAGGCATGGATCCGCCCGTCTATGACACGCTGATTCTTTCCGATTTGCACCTAGGGTCGGAAATGAGCCGGGCCCACGATGCTACTCGGGTGCTGAAGGAAAGTCGCTTCGAGCGGCTGATCCTGCTAGGTGATATCTTCGCTGATCTCAACTTCCGCCGACTCACCAAAGAACACTGGAAATTTCTCGGTTACATCCGCAAGCTTTCCAATCCCAAACGCAACGTGGAGGTAGTCTGGGTCGAGGGAAACCACGACCACGGCCTCACCGACGTCATGTCGCATCTGGTTGGACTGCGCGTTTATCAGGAATATGCCTGGGAATACGCGGGGCTGCGCCATGTTGCCATTCATGGTCACCAATTCGATCGTCTGCTCGCCAATCGACTGCGTCTCAACTATGTGGCGACGCTTCTTTACCTGCAGTTACAAAAGATCGATGGCAAACGGAAGGCGTTTACACGCCTGATTGATCGCCTCAATACGCGCTGGCTGCGCTTGTCATCCAAAGTGGCGGCGGGCGCCCTTTTCCATGCCCGTCTGCGCAAGGCAGACCGCATCTTCTGCGGCCACACCCATGTAGCCATGCATGAGGAGCGGGACGGCATCCACTATTACAACGCGGGTGGCTGGGTCGACGAGAGTCCTGCCTACATTACGATCGGTCGGCAAGGCGTTGAGATCCACCAATACCGAAACCAACCGGAAGAATCGAGCGCAGATGATTCGGCAACCGCCGATTTCACCGGCGATGCGGAGCTAGCCGAGAGCCTTACCTATGGTCCGACTGGCAACCGGCGTGCCTAAGTGCAGGTGAATCTTGCGTAAGTTGAGCATCGTCTTCCACCATGCCGGCGGAGGGCACCGCAGCGCAGCCGAAGCCCTAAGGGATGTTCTTGCCCGCAACCAGTCTCCTTGGGATGTCACCCTGGTAAACCTGCAAGACTTACTCGATCCTCTCGATATCATGCGTCGCGCAACCGGGGTGCGAATTCAGGACTCGTATAATCTGATCCTGCGCAAAGGCTGGACGCGATTCACGCCGCAACTGCTGGTTCTGCTGCAGGCGGTGATTCGCGCTTCCCATTCGCGCGTCGTTACGCTGTTGCGAGCATATTGGTCAGAGCATCCCGCCGACCTCGTGCTCTCCGTGATCCCGCACTTCAATCGCGCCTTGGCCGTCAGCCTCCGAGGAAACGGGGACGCCACGCCCTTTGTCACACTGCTGACGGATTTGGCGGATTATCCTCCGCGCTTCTGGATCGAACCAGAATCCCAGTACATCATCGTGGGAACCGAACGCGCCCGCGAGCAAGCTCTGGCCATGGGGCACCCTCCCGATCGCATCTTTCAAACCTCGGGGATGATTTTGAAGCCAAGATTCTATGAGAAGAAGACGATCGATAGCGTCCGCGAAAGAGCGCGTCTCGGGCTCGAGGCGAATCGTCCGACCGGCATCGTTCTGTTCGGCGGTCATGGATCACGGGTCATGGTTGACATCGTGAAGCGGCTGGATCGAGCCAGCAGGGAAGTGCAGTTGATCCTGCTTTGCGGCCACAACCGGAAGCTTGCAGCTCGGCTCAAGAATCTCGAGACCAGACGTCGAATCTTGGTGCAAGGATTTGCCACGAACGTCGATTATTACATGTCCTTGGCCGACTTTTTCATCGGCAAGCCCGGGCCGGGTTCGATCAGCGAGGCCCTGCAGTTTCACCTGCCCGTCATCGTCGAATCGAATGCGAGCACACTCCCGCAAGAACGCTACAACGCCCAATGGATTACGGAAAAGGGAGTTGGAATTGTAGTCGCCAGCTTCAACCGCATTGCTTCTGCCGTCGAACGGTTGCTGGAGCCTGCGACCTTCGATGACCTCCGGCGCAATGCCAGCCGATATTCAAACCGGGCGCTGTTTGAGGTTCCCAATATTCTCGAAAAATGCTGGAGCTCGTCCGCCGAGCAGCGCTCATCGCGGGGAAGACTGTTGCCGGTGAGCGGGTAGCGCGATCGAATCTGCCAACCCCGCGAAGGGCCGGGCTCGCATCGGCGCGGGACAGCCGAACCATCCCTCGAGGATTACCCTCGTCATCGCGGTCTGCTCCTCCGCACAGGGATGATTGGCTCAGTCCTCAGAAATGAACTACGATTCCGGTGGAGAAACGCGGATTGTTTTGCGACGTGCTGAAAAAACGAGTTTGTAGCGCGTCCAGCTGCAAGCGCCAGCTGATGAGGGGAAACAAATGATAGTCGATCCCGCCGCCTAAAGCATCCGCAAACGAGTTGCTTGAACTCGAGGCTCCCGACAGAGTCTCGCCAAGATGGGCGCCACCGAACAGTGCGTGCACAAAAGGACGGAACTTTCCGAGCTTGAAGGAAAGTTGCGGACCGAAGAAGTAGTTGTATTCTGACAGCTTGGCCTGGCCGCCTATCCCTAAAACTTCTGTGTCTTGCGAACCGTAATGGCCGCTGACGTCGGCCACAACCCCGAGCAGCGGCAGGACCTTCATTTCAAGCGACCCGTTCCATCCATTCAAACTGGTCGACTG
>JASHSL010000114.1 GCA_030040855.1 Terriglobales bacterium | reverse complement strand
ACGCCGGGCATCACAGCTCCAGCCGGATCCGTTATCGTGCCTCGAATGCTGGCATAGAGATTGTCGGCGTGGGCTGGTGTGCTCCACACAAACGCGAACAGCAGCGTGAATGCGAAGCCAAGGGTTGCCAGAGTATTTTTGCTCGGCTTCATGGAAACCTCCCTAAGGGATTAGGGCAAATTCGCTGAAATTACACAAAATCATCATGTTTAGTTCTAATGACACGCAACTAACATTCCAAAACAACTCAAAATAACTACCGTATTCACAGTTGTTTACGGGCCGCAACTTACGTTGTCATACCAAAAAAAGTAGGATTCGCCTTGATTATATGGAATATCGTATGAGCGCCCTCGGTTACCGTAGAAGATCTTGCGTCTGCGCCCTGGCGGCAAAGCCCGTTGACAGCGGGGGAGGATCCAATGGCTCAGCGTTGCCTTGCAATCGTGCACGGAACTCGCCTGATAGGCGGTTAGCAACCGGTCGATCTTGAAAACGGTGGGTGGATGATTCTGAAAACCAGGGGTGAAGATCCTGAAAAACCGCGCTTAGGCCAAATGCTAGTGCTAGTGTCTCATAATTATCTTTACCTATAGAGAGGGCGATTATTCTAGAGGCCATGCCTCACGCTGCTGCTCCCCCTCTGCCGTTGACTGAGCGTGAAACGTGAGGAGTTGCTTCAGGTCAGCATGCGCAGCAAGGAGAGATCGCATTCCGTGATCGTGCCGACTACCGTGGTATCCGGCCGTTCTATCAGACGGTACGGCGGATCTGGCGGCAATGGCTGGACTCCACCTTGCGGAGTGCCCTTTTCCCGTGGAACCAATCGTCTGCCACTGTTCATCGCTGGCTAAATGATGGTTTCATTGCTGGAGAACAGATAACGCCTGGAGCACCGTGGCGGATTCGAATTACCGAGGAGTTGCGCGCACGTTTCGTGGAGCAAGCACCGCCGGCTTATCTGCCCATGCTCGAAGCCACGATGAAACTGGGGGTCTCGCGCCAAACCATGTTGCAAAAAGCGTGACGAGCTCGACGCTTTATTAGTCCCGCGTGGACGTCGTAAAGGCTTACGAATCAAGGTAGTGGACGATCAACCGAGCTTATTTCATGAATAAGGGGGCATTGTGTAGATGGAGCCAAAGGAAAGGCATTCGCGCGCCTTGGGGCGCCAGCGCGTGGGTCGATCAAGACCCGATTTTCTCTCTTAGTGGCTGCCTCTACCCGTCGGAACGGTCGGAGTCTGTGGTCCCTCGTTCTCTTGATCTCCAGATTGCGAGCCAACCATTTCGCGCAGACGCTGGTAGCGGAATTGCGCATCGGCGAATTCGTCCTTGGTAATCTTCGCGTCAGCGGGAACCTTGTCCGTTTTGGCGTCGTAGTTATCCGCCTGATCGAGCTTCGCTTCCTTCTTGCTATCCGAGAAGTAACTCTCGATGTTGTCGTCAATTTTCCGGTTCAGTTTCTTGGCATCGGTATTGATCTGTTTCCAATTCGCGTGGTTCCCGTTCGCGATATCGAAGATGCTCTTGCCAGCTTTCAGTTGCGCACCGATGTCCTCCATCTTGGCGCCGCTGGCGATCAGCTGATGCACCAGGAACAAATCTCCATAGTTCAGGTTCGCCTCTTGGCGCTCCTTGACGAGATCGAGCCGCTTTACTTTAAGCGCGTCCGCCATGGTGCGGTTCACCACGCTGCGCATCGTCACATCGACCGAAATGGATGAGATCTTCCTAATTTCCTTGGTTGCTTTCTCTTGATCATCCGTCCAACCGGGGATGGCAAGCGCAAACGTAAGTAGTAACAGGGAGAAAGGGGTGATCCTCTTCATGATCAGTACCTCCCTGAAACATTCTACCGCAGGGCGTGAGAGGAGACATTCAGCCTAGATGCACCCAACTTGCCGGTGCAGCCCTGGGATGGGAACGGCTTCGAAAGCTCACCTCGAGCCCGGCGCGGCGGTCACCAGATGCTTCACTCCCTTTGCTCTCCACGGATGACAGAGAAAGGGGGAGCCTTGGGCTCCCCTTCGAGTGGTTAGGTCGCGGTTTAAAAGTAGAACTTTGCGCCCAACTGCACGACCCGGCCGTCGCCGTTGGTGGTTAGCTGTTGCACGCCGAAAATGCGACCGAGTGTGGAGTTGGAAACATCTTCCTGCACATACGGAAAGGGACTTGTCGCAGTCACCTGGGCGGTCAAGGCGTATGATCGACGTATCAAATGTCGCAAAGCGGAATTGGAAGTCCTTTGAATCCTTGCTGGAAATGTCTTTAATTCTTCCGCCATTAACGGTGTATTTCGTACCTGGTCCACGGGGGCGGGTTGCGATCGGCATCGCCAATATCTGTCCGGGGATCAGGAAGCGCGAACTGCTTGATGGCAACCAGTAGTTTGGTGGGCCGTTGATCGTGCAAGTCCTGCGGCGGGCAGATCGCGTAAATGCGGCTAAATTAGCGGGATTTGCGTTGGCACCCAATCAGGCTCGAAAATCCAGGAACAATACCAGCAGTTTCTCGATGTTCCCTGCCGGCGCGGCCTGACCTTGAGCCTCGGAATAGAGAGCCGACCTCGGAGCGAAGTCGGCTCGGTTACATCTCTTTGCTGGTCGATCGAGAATGCTACAGAAAATAACCCTTAGCCCAAAGAGAATGCACCGCGATCC
>JASHSL010000113.1 GCA_030040855.1 Terriglobales bacterium | reverse complement strand
CAACCTGCTTGCCCAGGTCTGGCGGCTTCGACCTGTCCGGAGCAGATCACTGCTGCCTATCAATGGTTGCGGGGGGGACACAGGAAAATGGGCCGCCGCGATGTCCGACGATAATCCGGACGGCACCTAGGGAAAGTCCGAATGATCGGGTGAACAAACTGCTGGAGTTTCTTTCCATTCCGTGCTTACCGTGGCTGGAAATATGGTGGTACCCGTGTCCGAGATCCGCAAGAGCAAGCTTGATAGGAGGTAGACAGTATGAGCAAGCAGAATCGAGCAGTTGGGGTGATCTTGGCGGCGATCCTATTTCTGACTGGCCCTTTGTTCGGCCAAAGTTCTCCCAGCCAGGCTACGCCTTCGATCCAGACTTCGATGGACGAGGATATCGACCTGATGCGGAAGGATATTCGGTCCCAGAAAAAGCAGATCATTGCCGCCAACTTGCAGTTAACCGACAAAGAGGCAGAAAAATTCTGGCCGCTTTACGATCAGTACACGGCTGAACTCGTCAAGATCAACGACGCGAAATACGGTGCGATCAAGGACTACGCCGCGAGCTATGCTACGCTGACTGACGATCAAGCTCTGGACCTGACGCGCAAGCCGCTCGAAGTGGACGGAGCCGTTGCACAGTTGCGTCTGCGATACATTCCAATTTTTGGAAAGGTCTTGTCGGGTAAGAAAACCGCCCTGTTTTTCCAATTGGACCGCCGGTTAGTGATGTTGATCGATATGCAACTAGCCTCGCAAGTTCCTCTGATCCAGCCGTAGGAGGCAGCCTGAGGACCTGCCGAAGCTCTTGCATTGGATTGAGCCCAGGGCCGTCGCTTGTACTGCACTGGCTTTTTCTAATCGTTGATCGTTGCGGCGAGGGGTTCCGACCGCATGCCTCATGTAGAAAGGAGGCAGCATGAAGAAAAAGTGGATCGTAACCGGCTTGCTCATCGTGGTTGCGTTGCCCGCTGCGGCGCAGAAAAAGGAAGAAGAGCGGGTCGAAAATGCGGGCAAGGTGATGCAGGAGATCTTAAACGCTCCAGACAGCATCCCGCAAAGCGTGCTGGATAAGGCGGACTGCGTCGTGGTACTGCCCTCGGTCGTGAAATTTGCGTTCGGGGTTGGGGGCAGCTATGGACGAGGGGTGATGACCTGCCGGGGCGGACCCGATTTCAAGGGAAAGTGGGGCGCGCCAACCATGATGGCTCTCGAGGGCGGCAGTTTCGGCTTGCAATTAGGAGGAGAAGCCACCGATTTTGTCCTGCTGCTCATGAATTCCCGTTCCGCGACGAGCATTTTGAACAGCAAGGTAAAACTCGGTGGGGATGCCTCGGCAGCCGCCGGTCCGGTTGGACGCACGGCGGAGGCCGACACCGATGTGACTATGAGGGCGGAGATCCTGACCTATTCGCGTGCCCGCGGAGTTTTCGCCGGTGTCTCCCTTGAAGGTTCTACCCTTCGGCCGGACAACAACGCAAACAAACATCTTTACGGGAAGGAAATGCCCGCAAAAGACATCGTGATGGGCGGCGCGGTGCCTGCGCCCCCGAGCGCAGAATCGCTGCTCACGACCTTGGATAAGGCGTCCCCGGTAAATAAATCAAAGAACTAGCGCGGGAGGCTGGGTTGGTCGCTGCATGCCCCGCCCCGCGGGCTCACGCTGTTCACAGTCAGCGCTTTCCGCGCAACATCGCGCCCGATAGAGAAAACCTCAGCGGGACACGCGGACGCGTCACTTCAGCTGTGTACTATTGATGACGCGCAAGAGCATTCCACTGCCGCTACGGATATCTATATTTCCTTTCTCCGCAGTGAGCACAACCTGCCCAACCGGGTCAGTTCGCCCAGCATGCGCAATCCTCAAATCTCGAAATCCGTAGGTTCCACATGCGTCCGAGGCGAACAGCCAGAGCGCTTGGGTTTGATCATTGCCTTCGATCTCCCCGCGACACTTAGTTCCCGGGGTGGAACTAAGCCGGGCCAAAACGCCACCCGACAGCAGAGATGTTCCAACGATTGTCGAACCATTTGTAATTGGCCAACCGCCATGGTAGTTGGCCTCGCCTCCAATTTGTTCGGTTACCCAGGCGGTTTCAGGAGTGCCCCGATCAGGTCCCGTCTCCGGTAATTGCGCCTCGTGGATTTCCATCATGGAGGCTATGGCACGAAGGTCCGCGGTTAAAGAAACGGTCCTCCCCCTGGTGTGAAGCGTATCGAACTCAAACGAGAGTTTCGCCCCTGCATTTTTGCCAGCCGCATTCACGGCGACGATGCGTCCCACCAACTTGGAACCGGCATGGATCTTGGAACCTGACGCGAGGGGGACATCCTGCGCGAGGCTTCCCATGATCTTTTCTCCGGCTTTGCTTTTTTTTGAATTCAGCGATGAGCTCAGCTTCACCGGCAAAATGGTTCCTCTAGGAATTGGGTTCTGAGCGAATGATGTTGTCGCAAAGACCAAGAGAGTCAGTATGGTTATGATTTTCATAGACAACAACCTCCTCATTGATCGCATGTCGCTCACTAGGAATACGAACCGTTCAATGCTGGCTCACCACTCTCAAATCACCTACGCACTATTTGATTCCAAACTACCGCCTCGGGACATTTAACTCTCCGATCCAAGAAGTAACTTGGAAAAAATCTGATCTTGGCCAACGTGGGGCACCGCCAGCCGATGGCCACGGTCAAGGGCCACGAGCCGCTGATTCATCCAGGAAAGTCTTATCGGTGGTCGACCAGGACGATTAGCTAACTGGAGGAGGACGATTGTAGTGGAATCCGTCCGTCCGGATTGTGGAAAACAGCTGAGGCACTGATATCAGGGGCAAAGAACTCTCGGTAGGAGGGAGCGGCAGAAAGCCGGCAACGGCCGCGCTTGATTGCGGGCCATAATCATCAAATCGAGGCCTTTGGTCATGATGAGAGACCGCGCTGATCGCCAAATGGACAGAAGGCGTCTTTGGGAAATTCGGCAGGGCATTGCCCGCGGCGAGTAGGGCCAGCAGGGTTGCACAGGCAGGCAGGGCACGCATCCAGATTCTGCTGCGACTCTCGCTCCAGTATGGCCTGCCAAGCGACATAGACCTCGTGCCCTTTTTTAGAGATGGCTTTACTGCGGATTGGGTTGGCTAGGTCCGTGGATCGGAGATCAGCACCCGGAGACGCACCATATCCATTCGGCCGCCGCCCAGCTTCTCGAATCGGCCGAGTCACCGTCGCGGTTTTGAATCAGGTGGTCAACTAGGAGGGTTTCACAAAGGAGGCATGTCACCGACCCCAAGTCATCCGCTTCGAGCGCGTGAAGCCCACGTAAGTCCGCGTTTGGACGATGGGCAGGAAGGGCGTCTATAGTAGCTTGGCGGAGCGTTCTTGATGACTCGCCGTTTCTTGTGGAAAACAACGATGGCTGCCTGCAAAGGCGCGTCAGACTCTAGGTGCAAAGTGAACTTGGTGCTTTCCGGCGGCTTGGTCCTGTTTCTTTTGTGTGTATCAAGCCCCAGAAGCCTATGGGCTCAGTCGGCCACTCCTCCATCACCACAGGCGCTTGAGTTGAACAAACGAGGCGAGGAACTTCTCGCCAAGAAGGCTTACTCGGCTGCCGCAGGTCAGTTTCGTAAAGCCCTTGGCATCCAACCCGACTACGAAGACGCAGTTCGCAATCTCGGCGCCGCGCTGGATGCTGCCGGCAAAGACGAGGAAGCTGTTCCCGATCTTCAGCGGGCCATCAAGCTGGCGCCAGACGATGCCATCGCCCACAACGATTTGGGCCATGCGCTGTTTCATGAGGGAAAGTATGAAGGTTCGCTGGCTTCGTATCGCAAAGCCATCGCGGTTCACGATAATTACCCGGAAGCCTATAACGGCATGGGTGCGGCGCTTCTGAAACTGCGCAGGACCGACGAAGCTATTGCCGCCTTCGAAAAGGCAGCTACTCTGGACCCGAAAAATGTAGATGCCCTAAACAACGCTGGTGCGGCATTGCTCGAACTTCAACGAGGGGCTGAGGCCATACCCTACTTCGAGAAGGCGCTCCAACTGAAACCTGATGCGCACGACATCCTGGAAAACTATGGAGACGCCCTGCAGCAAGCCGGCCGCAATGAGGAAGCTATCGCGGCCTATCAACATGCCACGAGAAGTTATCCGAATGATGCGAGCGCATGGGTCCGCCTCGGCCATTCCTTCTACGCCGCCAAACGGTACGGGGAGGCCGAAACGAGCTTTCATAAGAGCCTCCACCTGAACGCAGATCAACCTGACGTGCTCTTTATGTTGGGCGCTGCGTATCATGAACAAGGGAGGATCAAAGAGGCGGTGCAGGCCTACGAAAAGGGAGTTGCGCTGAAGCCAGACGATCCCGACGGACTCTACAATCTGGCCCATGCCTATCAGAGTGAGAAGGAGTGTGGGAAGGCGATCACCAGCTACCAGAAGGCGTTGGCCGTCAGGCGGAATTTTCCGCAGGCCATGGTGGGGTTGGCAGCCTGTCAGTTGGCTACCAACCAGCTGGACGACGCGATCGCGACCTATCGGTCGGTCATTCCCTTGCAGCCTGAGGATCCCGCCCTGCAATTTAACCTGGGGACCGCTTTATTCAACAAGGGCGACTTTCGGGGAGCCGCCGCAAGTTACCGCGAGGCAATCCGGCTCAACCCCGATTTTGCCCACGCCCACTATAACCTCGCGATGTCGCTGCTTAGGTTGGACGACTCTAAGTCCGCCCAAGCGGAGTTCGGCGAAGCTCATCGCCTGGATTCGAGTCTGAGTCCTCCGATCAGAACCCCAAACTAAGGCCTGCTGATGGTCGTAGCATAGTTGCAGCCGCCGGAGGCGAGCAGCTTTTCGTCCTCCCGTGCAATTTGCATCCAGAAGAATCCATCGGTGGTGGGATTTGCTAGGAGGTCCCGTCTGGGGATTCCGGCGCAGCTGAACGCTCGTTTCCGAGGAAAGCCGAACCGCATTCCGGGATGATCCGGGAGGGTAGGGTTTCGTAGCTAGGCGGGCAGCGCTTTCAAGTCAATCAATCAACACGCCTCAACAAAGGCATAGCAGGGTTGTTTCCTTCAGGCTGGTGAGACCCGCTCGGTGATGGCGAGGCCGCGGCGGCGGGCTTCGCGGACAAAGGCGTCTCCGGGGACGGCCAGTTCGAGCGGCACTGACCCAACTGGGGTCCGACCCTGCGCCATCAACGATGCCACAATCGAAAGATGCCATCCGGTCGTGCGTTGCATCGACGTGAAACCGGTGGCTTGATCGTAGTAATCAATGACTTCGACAACCGCGTTGGTCTCGCGACCATTTTTGATCCCGACGGCGTGAGCACGGATGATGCAAACATCATCGACTACGGCCGCAGAGACCTTCGGCTCGTAAAGCGCATGGAACACGTGACGGGGAATCACCGGCTCGCCATCCACCTCCACCGGATCGAGTTCATACAGGCCGAGATCGCTGAAGGCTTTGAGCTGTGCAAAAGTCCCCGGATAGCGGAGGATCTTCAGCTGGTAGGTTTTCAGCTTGCCGTGGAAAGTCCAAGGAGCGGTCGAGACTCCTCCCGCAACGATGAAGGCTTCGAGCATTCCAATCGGAGGAACGTCAACCATTTCCAGTTCCGTAAAGCAGGGCGCCTGAACCAACTGGCCACCGCGCAACAAAGTGACGCCACCGTAGTACTCGTTCGTAAGTCCCTCGATGTTGAAAGAGAGCAAGTAGTTCCACGGCAGCTGGGGGTGGCGCGGGATGCCGCCGTCGAAGAGGTATACATGCTCGGGCTGATCGAGCAGGCTCATGGCATAGACGGCAAGCGTATTTCCCATGCCCGGACCCATGCCGCAGTCTGGAACAATGCGCACACCCCCACGTTTCGCTTGGGCATCGAGGGCATGCTGCTGGCGGACAATGTCGGTATTGCCACCGAGATCACAAAATGACACACCGACGGAGATGGCGATTTTGGTTAGAGCCAGGTTCAAGAAATAGGGAACGCCGCTGAGCACAACATCGTGACCGCGAAGTATCCGCCGCACGGCGGTCTCGTCGCAGACATCGAGGGCGAGCGCCTGGGCAACAGGGCGGCCGAGTAATCGGTTGACGCGATCGGCAGCGGACTGCGCGTGGGCGAGATCGGCATCGGCCAGTGTGATCTTCCCCGCATCGCCAAACATCGCGAGGTCGTAGGCGGAGGCGGTGGTTTGCCGTCCGGTACCGAGAACAATGTAAGAGTAGGGCATGGATTTGGCTCCGTCGAACGAGAACTGCGCAGGGTAGCAGAAATTGGGTCCGTTTGTTGCCAGTCGTCGGTCGGTCAGAGTTATTGCATTTCGCACCATCTATTCGCCAATCCTGTTAACAACCATTGGCATTAGCCTCTCTGGATTGCCGGTCACACTGCGACAGCAAGGGGAGGTCACCTGGAGTCTGGTCATTGTGGGGATTGCTCTTATTGTCTCTGGTAGCAGCCGATGTCTATGGTCCCGGATTTGACTCTGGGTGAGCCTTCAAGATCCAGTTCTCCCACCGGTACTCCCTTATTCACGCCTGCAGCAATTGCAGGAGAATCTGATCGCAGGTGAAAGTCCTTAGCAGAAGTGTCGACAAAGTGAGGATCCAGAAAACGAGAATGACGATCATTCCCCGTTGACTGAACGTATTCGTCAAACCCTGTGATGCTGACGGAAGCCTCTCTCCAGGTGCTTGCCTTCGATCCGGAGGCACAGTAGTACAGGTTGTGATCGATAGTGACGGACAGGCTCTTTTCGGCTTGAGATTTATTCAGCGTTATGAGGCAGCGCGGCCCTGCGTAAGCAATGTTGTTCTCAAAAGAATCGTCCTCCATGTTCCACTGCATTTGGAACTCACCGGACCCTGTTCCCGCCGTATCGTTTTCATAGAGCGTGTTGTTAATTACGGTGCAGTGATCGGTGCGTCCCCGCTCCGGCGCATAACCCCCGATGGAAACACCTGCGGTGTTACAGTAATAAACAAGGTTATTCCTGGCAGTGACATAGCTGGTGGCGCGGTTCTGATGCTCGCTGGCCAGTTCGATTCCAAAGTCCACGTTGTGAATAACGTTGCGTTCGATCAGGATTCTGGTGCCGCCGTCCACGTAAATGCCATCGGAAGACTGGTCCTCACCGTAGGCTGGATTGCCGCGCGATGTAATGTTGTACACCAGATTGCCGCTCACGACTCCATCGCGGGCTTGGTCGACGGCAGGGTCGGGTGCGGTGCGCTCAAAACCGATGACGTCGATTCCGATGTTGTTGTTGTCGTGAACAACATTATGGGTGATGCGAAAGTTCGTGACGTTTCCGTTCACCACCAGCGATTCGCTTGAACCGGTTTTGAGGTGATGTACTTCATTCCCATCAATGACCAGTTCACTGATAGGAGTCTTCGCGTCCGTACCGTATACAGCAATTCCAAATCCGTTGCCGCCTCGTCCCGGAGCGTCACGACCCTCAAACTTCTGTTCAATATGGTGCACGTTGTTCTTCAGCAGTTCTATATGAGAGCCCGCCCCCATGACGCTTATGCCTAGCGGAGTGACCCGGTGTTCGGCGGTGCGGTAGTTCCGAAGCTCAAAGCCCTCGATTCTTACGTAACCCTTGTTGTGAATCGTCAGTATGGCGCTTCTCCCCTGGGGAGCGAAATGCTCTGCGTCCAGAACGGCGGTCTCCCCTGGGTAGCTTCTAAAAGTAATGTACCCATCCGTCGCGTTGCCGGATGCCTTGATGCTTACGAGTTCTTCATAGACCCCGCCCCGCACGTTGACGGTACTGCCCGCACGAGCAATGTCTGCTGCATGTTGAACCGTCCGCCAAGGTGCTGTTTGCGTGCCAGGGTTCGAATCATCCCCGGTCTTGGACACGTAGAAGGAGGAGTTGACCTGGCCCAAGGCTGCGGAGACGCAAACCAATAAGGCAAGAAAAACTGAAGCTTCCAAGTTCATCGCCCTGAACAAGTACCTCCTAGCCTGTAAACGCGCTCCCCTGGCGTGGAAAACTCGGATTAACATAAGAGCGCAGTCGTCTCGTTCGGTTCTCCGGTTGCGTCGAGATTATACAAGGGGATCGGCGTTGGAAATCGGAAGCGGCTTTTCATTGGGTGAGAATGGAACCGATCCTCGTGATGAGCGTTGTTGACCATGGCATCTGCCGACTCGCACTCACAACCTCGGCACTCGGCGTTAGCCAGCAACAGAGGGATAGTTTGATAGGAAAGTTCCGGGAAGCATGGGATTTTGATCATATCGAAATACCGTTTCCGATGTGCTCGTTACTGTTTCCCAAGGCATACCTGCGCCTTGACTTGGGAAAGCTCGTTGGAGCAGCGGCTTAGGAAGGTGTGGTAGCGTAAGCGGGAATCGAAATTGTGACTCCTTGATGTTGTCTGACGGATCGCCATTTTCTGTAGTACATTTTCTTGCCTATGTGTGGGCGCTATCGACTGTCGAGACCAAAGCAGCTCATCGAAGAGTGTTTCGACACGGACTCTTGGGAAGACGATTGGAGCCCTCGATATAACATTGCGCCGACTCAGTCTGTACCCGTCATTCGTCAGAACCCCCAAAAACGCATGCGCGAAGCTTCACAGATGCGATGGGGTCTTATTCCGCATTGGGCAAAAGAGTCGTCAATGGCTGCCAGTACGATTAACGCGAAATCGGAGACCGCAGCCATGAAGCCTGCCTTCCGTGATCCCCTAAGACTGCGTAGATGCCTTATTCCAGCAGACGGATTTTACGAGTGGAAACGGACGGGTACGTCCAAGCAGCCGTTTTGCTTCGAAGTCAATGATGGGCAGTTATTCGTATTTGCCGGACTATGGGACGGCTGGAAGGACTCAAGCGGCCAGTGGGTCAGGACATGCACGATTCTGACCACCGTTGCCAACGCCATGACTGCGACTGTTCACGACCGAATGCCAGTCATCCTGAGTCCGGATAGCTACGATAGGTGGCTCGACCCCGGGATGCAGAACGTCGTAGCCGTTTCCGAACTCTTAAAGCCTTATGACGCTCGGCTCATGCGGTGCTACCCGGTAAGCAGTCGCGTCAATCACATCGTGAATGATGATGAGGCATGTTCGCGACCCGTTGAAATCGGCGAGGATCTTAATCGGCTTTTCGTCTGGGGGAACGGTCACTTGTGAGTGACATTTTCAACTCGTCAACCGGTTTAGAGGCGAGCTTGAACAAGGTGGGAAGCACAACCCATCCGGCCAGCGAATGCGTGCCCCTTTTGCGGTTGGCACCGCGCAAGAAAAATCCCTGGTTCTACACATGCGGGACGAATGGAAAACATGTGATGGCCGAGGAGTGGTGGTCCGTCTGCCTGCACCAGTGGACTGAACCGCGGTGCCTTTCCTGCACCCAATGGTCGCCACCCTCGCTGGAATGTGCAGGGACTGCAATCGAGGGGTACCCATGGTCAAAGTCAGCGTGTTGTATCCGAACCGAGCAAACACGAAGTTCGACATGACGTATTACCTCAATCACCACATCCCGATGGTTCGACGCAGGCTCGGCTCAGCCTTGAAAGGAGTGTCGGTCGAGCATGGGATTTCGGGCGAGGAGCCGGGATCGACGGCGCCGTACATAGCAACTTGTCATCTCCTCTTTGATTCTGTCCAAGAGTTTCAAACGAGCTTCGGCCCGCATGCGCAGGTAATCCTGGAGGACATACCGAAATACACGAATTCCGAACCACTGCTTCAGATCGGGGAAGTCAAGCTGTGATCGTAGGCTCTCCGGGCTCGACAACGAACAGGGCGTGAGACAGTGGGCTGCCAAGGGAGGAGAGTCTTCCTCCTTGGATTCGATTCACTCTCGATTACGGATTACAAGAAAGGCTTGCTGTCACGGATTGCGATTCAAGCATGACTGAGTCGGTGAGCCGAAAAAACCAAGTTTTGCCGAATAGGCTCACTAGCGGCAGCAAATGCCGTATCGCTGCCAAAGCCGAAACCATGGACTATGCACGTGCATTTCATCGTGCCTTCGATTTGCAGCAGAGAGGTCGTTCGGACTCAGGGGTCTGGTGTCCGGTACGGCGAAGATGCGCTCCAGCCATTCGATTTCAGCGATAGTCTGTTCGGCGTCCATGCATCTCCATCATCTAGTAAGAAGGGGGGAAGGGTCAAATGGAAGCGGACATTGGTCGTCCCTCAGCGACTTCTCTGCTGAAGTCAGCTGGTCGGGCTTTACTCATCAGTTCGCCTTTTCCGTACCCGCCTGCGCTCCGCGGCGCGTGTAACCTTCAGGAACCTCAAACAATGCGGGATCGGGCTCTGTTCGCGTAACTTGAGCAACCGTTATCGTGGTCGTCCCCTTGCGTGGGTCGCTATGTTTGATCATCACGTTGATGCGGAGCTCCTGCGAGTACCAGTATTCGTCGGTAATAACGACCTCTTTGCCATCGTTCTCGTCCGCGACGGTTTGGGTCTCTCGAATCCCGTGTGCGGGCACGCCCTCGATCTCGCGAATTCCAAGGTCTTCTTGTTTTGTGAACTCGTTGGGAGGAGCATTTCCATCGGGGGCGGCAAAGCGGATCGAAGGCGGCTCGGTTGAAGGCGGATGATTCATGGTTCTTGTCCAGAAGTTTCGCCTCCGGACATCGATCTCGGTAGAGACGCGAGTCTGCGGATCGTATAGATGGATGTGCAGAGGTTCAGGCGTGTCGGTGCTGGAGACGGGGATCAGCGCCCTCAACTCGTTGTGAATGCGGCCCCGGGTATCGCGGGCAACCTCCCGAGTCGACTTGAACTGCATGACGGACCCATCTTTCTGAACGATGGTGCGCTCAACGTTGACGACGCCGCTGAACGGCGCGTTCGGAATGGGCGTCATAAAAAAGCTTTGGGCGAAAGCGCGTGGTGAGGGGACCGCGACAGCCAACAGAACAGCGCAGGAAAGAGAGGTTAGAGATAAGCGCGTGGGCATACGGAACCTCCAGCGACGCCCTGGAACGACAGAATACTCCCGGTTGCGTTGGCCTAGCAAGGGCCGACGGTGCGGGAGGCGCGGGAAAGGTAGAGACTGAGCCCCATCGCAGTTTCATACTTAGGTTGGACTCGATACCCATAGTGTGATCACGATCCGCTCTGTGTGCTGGCTTGCTCATTCCACCATAGGGCGTTGACACCCACTACAAGGAACCACAGGATCACCGAGGGCACCGGGCGCTAAGTTGTAGCGGTGCTGCCTTGGCGTTCTCCTTCTGCCACAACTTCTCTTCAAGCTCTCCTCTTGACAACCAGAATGAGAAGTGTATGCTCCACTTGGATGCCAGGAGGAAAGGGTATTTATGCCGGATAGGCCGAGTGATCTCGTCCAGGGCACTCTGGATATGCTTCTCCTAAAAACGTTGGCCCTGGAACCCATGCATGGGTACGGGATTTCTGTCCGAATTGAACAGATGAGCAAGGGTGTTTTCCGCCTCAATGCGGGCTCGTTATTTCTCGCGATTCAACGATTAGAGAGAGAGGGGTTAATCGAGGGCGAATGGAAGCCGACCGAGAACAAGAGGCGAGCGAAGTACTACGCTCTGACGCAGAAGGGACGAAAAAGACTTGACAACGAAAGGCGAGAGTGGGGCAGGCAAGTGGCGGCGATCACCAGAATCCTAGAGGCGTCGTAAGGGTAAGCTATGTCCTTGTTCCGAAATGTCGCAAGCGGGCTCCGCTCTCTTTTCCGCAGGGAGCAGGTCTACCGTGAATTGGACGAGGAGCTGGGCGCCTATCTGGAGATGGCAGCGGCGGAAAAGATGAAGCAGGGGATGAGCCGCGAGGACGCCCTTCGCAGTGTGTGCTTGGAGCACGGAAACCTCGAGGTCGCGAAGGAAGTCGTCCGCTCTGCTGGTTGGGAATGTTTGCTGGAGACCGGGTGGCAAGATTTGCGTTTCGCTACCCGCACATTGCGCAAATCACCCGGCTTTACTGCCGTCGCGGTGCTCACGCTCGCCCTCGGCATCGGGGCCAACACCTCCATTTTCAGCGTTGTCAGTGCAGTCTTGCTTCGGCCGTTACCCTACGCCAATCCGGGCCAGCTGGTCTTTGTGTCCGAAGCTAAGCCGGAGGCGGGAATCTCGGGGCTTGGGATGTCATATCCCACCTTCACTGAACTGCGGGATGACAATCGCTCGTTCAGCGCAATCGCGGGCCTGGGTGGTCACGCTCTGGTGCTTACGGGCTACGGAGAGCCTTCCGAGCTGAGCACCGTGGTGGTGACGTCTGAGTTCTTTTCCGTCCTCGCGGCTGAGCCACTGCTGGGCCGGGTGTTCACTCCCGAGGATGGCCGGCGCGGGGCTGCCCCTGTTGTGGTCCTCAGCGAAAGTTTATGGCGTAACCGATTTGCAGCCGACGCAGGAATCGTCGGCCGCTCGATTGCCCTCGACATGCGCCCGTACACCGTGATTGGCGTGATGCCCGCGAGCTTTCACACGCCCTTCCTCAATCAGGCAAACCAGGCTTGGATACCACTTGCGCAGGATCCTCTGTTTAGCGTTTGGATGACTCGGCCACCTCAAGAGCACTGGATGGCGGTGATTGCACGAGTGGGCTCCGGCTTTTCCTCCGCGCAGGTGCAGACGGAATTGGACACGATCGCTGCACGGCTGGCCAAGGAGTTTCCCTCGGAGAAGGGATGGGCGATTGAAATTGAGCCGCTGCGGCAAACAATCACAGGCGACCTGAAATTGCCGCTGCTCCTGCTGCTGGGAGCTGTCGGCCTAGTGCTCCTGATTGCTTGCGCGAACGTCGCGAATCTCCTTTTGAGCCGCGCGACATCGCGGTCGAGGGAAATTGCGATTCGAATTGCGTTGGGCGCGGGCAAGAGGCGCATCGCCCGCCAACTGCTCACGGAGTGCGCCATCCTTGGGGTGCTTGGCGGTCTTATTGGAACACTCGTGGCTTACTGGGGGGTAGCCACGCTCGTGCCACTCCTGCCTTCTAGCCTGCCGCGGTTTCACTCGATTCGCGTGGATGGGTGGGTCCTTGTCTTTGCTTTCGTGCTTTCACTAGCTACCAGCCTCGTCTTCGGACTAGCACCCGTGCTCTCTGCAGCTGGGTCTGATCCGCATAAAGAGCTCGGCGATGGCGTCCGTACAGGCGAGTCTGCAGGTCCGCGTCGTGCCCGCGCTTTTTTGGCTGTTGGGGAAATTGCCTTGGCAATGGTTCTTCTTACAGGGGCGGGATTGCTGATGCGCAGCTTTGCCGAGCTCACCTCCGTGAATCCGGGCTTCGAACCGAGTCGCGTGGTGAAGGCAATGGTCTCCCTTCCACAATTTCAATACTCAACGCCGAAACAGTGGGCCGCTTTTTCAGAAGAGCTCATGAGGCGTCTTCAGGCCCAGCCCGGCATGCAAGACTCGGCTATCGCCGGCCCGCTGCCCATCGTGGATTGCTGCGTCACCCTCGCCTTTCAGATTGTCGGCAATCCACCACCGCAGGCGGGAACGGCCGACACCGCTAATTACGTCCCAGCCAGCCCGCGCTATTTCTCCGTGATGGGAATTCCACTGCTTCGTGGCCGTTTGTTCAATCAATCTGATTCCTCTTCCTCTGCACCCGTGGTGCTGATCAGCGAGGCATTGGCCAAACGGTATTTTCCTAACCAGGATCCGCTGGGCAGGCAGCTCACGTTCGGCTTTCCTGCCAACGGCACCGTATCGCGCGAAATTGTCGGCATCGTTGGGGACATACATGACGTTTCACTGGGCAAGGAACCGGGGCCCATGTTGTATGTTCCATTCGCACAAGCGCCTCTCCACGGAGGGGAAGTGGTCGTCAAGAGCACGCTCAGCGCTTCGGCTGTCGTTGGCGCAATTCGCACGGTAACACACAGCATGGATAAAAATCTGCCGGTAACAGATACCGCGCCGCTCACCGATGTCCTGAACGCATCTGTGGAACAGCCCCGCTTTCGCACGTGGCTCCTCGGATTGTTTGGCGCGATTGCGTTGATGCTCGCAGCCGTGGGGATTTTCGGAGTGATCTCTTATTCGGTTTCTCGCCGGACCCGTGAACTGGGGATTCGTATGGCGCTTGGCGCACAGCCCAGCTCAGTTCTTAGCATGATCTTGCGCGAGACCCTGGTGCTCACACTGATCGGAATTGCGGTTGGCATACCTTGCGCTGTGGTGACGGCTCTTCTTATCACGCATCTGCTGTTTAACGTGACCCCCTACGACCCGGTCACGCTGGCGCTGGTTTCTCTTGTGCTCATTGCCGTCGCGGTGCTGGCCAGTTACATCCCGGCGCGGCGCGCGATGCGGGTCGATCCGCTCGTGACCTTGCGTTACGAGTAGTCTGCGGTTTCGTATTTGCCCGAGTCTTCCTGATTCCGATCGGTATGCACTCTCTTGCTTCAGCATCCGCTCGCCTGGGAGCAGCGGCCTCTCGCTATTGCCTGGGAAAATGGGGCCAGAAAAAGGAGAAAAAATGTCTTACCTCAACTCAGGAGATTTTCGCTGGGCCCAGCCTTTGATTTTTGCGCACCAGCGTTTCGGCAGGCTAGAACCTCCCTGGATTCAACGGCTTAGGAAGGCTTGGTAGCGCTACCGGGAAACCTTAGGTTCCACCTGCCAATTTTCTCAGCACTACTGGCAAACCCAGCGTCGCTATTGGCTCTTAGCAGCACGGCCCAAAATCGACTTAGCAGGGTATGGCTGGGAAATTTTAACCTCAAAAAGGGCTGTTTTTAGTAGGCGATCGTAGGCGGAAAAACGACCAGCTGCCAGCGGGAGGAAATCCTCCCGCTTCCGAAATGGTTGCAACCACTGTTGGTTGTCCAGCAGTTTC
>JASHSL010000112.1 GCA_030040855.1 Terriglobales bacterium | reverse complement strand
CCGGCGCTCCAGGGAGATGAGCAAGTTGCGGTCTACGCCGAGGTGGCCGCCCCGGGGATTCCCGAGCCGGTTGCAGCAATCTCACCTCACGTCATCCGCTTGGCGGGAATTCGCAATCCCGAAGTGCACCTTTCTGCCCTGACGCGCAAGGATGGCCCCTTTGCCGTGGTATACGAATCCTTCCATTACCTAGCTTTGCCCCGACCTCAGGATTTGTCCTGCACGGTGATTCAGGGTCTCGGCGACAAGTTCGATTTCCTGGCTTACTACTCCGATTTCCGCATCGACAATCAGGAAGCGGGCACTCCGAGTGACGGACCGCTAGGAGGCAATGTCACCGGCATTGGAGTGCGGCAACACGATCTTGAAGCCTACTGTACCCGAGGCAGGTTCCAGTGGGAGTACGTGCAACCGGTCTATGTGGGATCGAACCAGATGCAAGAAAGGCCGCCGGAAGGAGCACCGGTCGGAAGTGATCGCGACATCACCTTTTACACTCGCCAACTGCAAGAGAGCTCCCCGGATCGAAAGATCCCTCCCTTCAATTACGCGATGTCGCAGCTCGGGCATGAGATGGGCCATCGCTGGGCCGCGTTTGTGTCGGCGCGGGTAAACGGGGAGACGATTCCCCTCGGCCCCGTGCACTGGGCGAAAGGCCTGCAAGTTCCCGTCGCCTTTCCGTATCAGCGGCCCATCGAGGCATCGGCCATGGGCGGAGGCTTCTGGCAGGACAACTTCGACGGAACCTACACGCAACTCGATGACGACTATTATGTGCCTGCGACGGGCTATTCCTATCTTGACCTTTATTTGATGGGATTGATTTCTGCCGCGGAGGTTCCGGACTTCTTTCTGCTGCAGAATCTCGTCCCTGCCGGTAGGGACACCAATGGTCACCCGATCTTCAAGGCAGAGCGAACGAAGCTGACGATTCAAGATGTGATCGCCGTCGAGGGGCCGCGCTTACCCGATGTGGATCACTCACAGAGGAATTTCAATACTGGAATCGTGGTGATGGTCGAACACGGGCGTTCCCCGAGCCACGATCTGGTAGCTAGAGCAGATGCGATCCGCCAACGGTGGATCGACTACTGGGAGAAGACCACTGGACACCGCACCTCGATGACGACGAATCCGCGCTGAGATTATTTTCTTGGCCAAGCCGGCGTCTTCTCCGTCGGCGGCAACCCGATGGCGGCTCAGCGCCGAACTTGACCCTCCGCAACCTGCCTTCAGGCTATGAATCGTGCCCATGAGGACTACATTCGGGCCCGGGGACGGCTGGGATTGCGAGACATCTCTCCGTTGATCATGCGCCAAATGGCCAACGGATTCGCGTCCTTGAGTTCGTCCGGCAGGGCATGGTCAGGAAATCCTTGATAGCAAACCAGGCGCGAAAAGCGAAAAATAGCCTGGGTTCCCACCGAAGTGAAGCGACCATCCGAAGTCGAGGGATACGGGCCCCCATGCACCATGGCATGAGTGACCTCAACGCCCGTAGGGAAACCATTGAAAATGAGTCGTCCGACCTTGGTTTCGAGGATCGCGATCAGGTCAGCGTACTCACGCAAATCTTCTTCCGTCCCATGAATGGTTGCCGTCAGGTGGCCCTTGAGAGTCTGAGCCATGGACAGGACCTGATCGCCGCGGGAGTGGCGCACAAGAAGTGTGGTGGGACCAAAGATTTCGGCATCCAGATTGGAGTCGAGAAACGATGCTGCGTCTGTTTCAAACAGCACGCAGCAGGTGGCAAAGCCAACCTCAGTTCCCGCCTGCGAACCCTCGGCAATGACTTGGACCGTCGCTTCGCTCTTGCGCTGGGCGATCGCCGCATCGTAGCCCGCGTGAATTGTGTCGGTGAGGAGATGGAAGGGCGGCGATCCGGTAACCAATTGGCGCAATGTAGCGATGAAGGATTCGGCGTCGGAACCCGTGGGCAGAAAGACCATTCCCGGTTTGGTACAGAATTGGCCCGCCCCCAGGGTGAACGACGCGTGCAGTCCGGCCGCAATGCTCTCCCCTCGCTCGCGCAAAGCGCCGGGCAAGACAAAGACAGGATTCGTACTGCTCATCTCCGCATAAAACGGAATCGGCAGCGGACGCGATGCCGCCACATCCATCAAGGTTCTTCCCGCCACGGCCGAACCGGTGAACCCTCCAGCCTTGACCAGAGGATGTTTCACGAGCGCCGTGCCGATCTGCGAACCGCTGTCAAACAGCAGCGAGAACACACGTTCAGGCAGGCCGCATTCCCGAACGCTGTCTTGTAAGGCGCGCCCCACCAATTCGCTGGTGCCGGGATGTGCCGGGTGTGCTTTCACGATCACGGTATTGCCGGCGGCGAGCGCGGAAGCCGTATCTCCGCCCGCGACGGAGAACGCTAGAGGGAAGTTACTGGCGCCGAACACCACCACCGGGCCCAGCGGCCGCAGCATAGAACGGATATCGGGCCTCGGTGCGGGCTTGCGCTCGGGATCGGCGACGTCAATGCGTGCATTGACCCACGACCCCTCCTCTGCGACCTGGGCAAACAGCCGAAGCTGGCCGCAGGTGCGCGCGGTTTCAGCTTGCAGGCGGGCCGGGGATAAAGCGGTCTCCTGCGCAGCACGCTCCATCACGTCGTCGGCAATCGATTCTATTTTCGCGGCAACGGTGCGCAAGAACACCCCTCGATCGCGACCGGAAACATGCCGGTAGGCGTCGAAGGCTTTCGCCGCCAAGCCGGCGGCCAGTTCCACTTCTTGCTCGGTTGCGGGAACAAAGCCCGGCTGCAAAGGTTTGCCGGTCGTGGGATCCGAGGCGTACAAGGGATCTCCCGCACCCGCTCCCTCTCGGAATCCAATGAGCGAACGACCCGAGAGTTTTGCCATCGAAGCTAACATGGTTCACTTCCTATTCGGTAACGCATATGGGCTCACCGACTGTGGCCGGAACCGTAAGGCGTCACGGATAATCTTCCTGGCTTGATCGCGTTCA
>JASHSL010000111.1 GCA_030040855.1 Terriglobales bacterium | reverse complement strand
CACACTCGATTCCCGGCCCACGACGAAGGGAGTCATCATGTAAGGGAAGATGACCACATCCCGGATGGGCATCATGGGCAACTTCTTGGTCTCGAACTTCTCTTTGGGTGAGGTCACTGGTTCTCCCGAAGTACGCAATCGGCAAGGCCTGCCGCTACCCTGCTTTTTCCATCATAGCCAAAGATGCGCTCCGCTTTTCAACCATCTCCCGAGTTACTTCAAACTCCTTCACCTTTTTCTGGCTAGGTAGGTTATACATCAGTTCGAGCATCAATTCCTCTAAAATCATGCGCAGACCGCGCGCCCCCACCTTACGAGCCATCGCCTGGCGGGCAACGGCCCGGAGTGCCTCATCGTTGAACCGCAAACGGACGTTTTCAAATTCAAACAAACGCTGATATTGCTTGACGATGGCATTCTTGGGGCGGGTCAAGATCTCAATCAGGGCAAATTCATCGAGATCCTCGAGCAGGCCGACCACCGGCAGTCGGCCCACAAACTCTGGGATTAAACCAAATTTGATGAGATCCTCGGGTTGGAGGTCGTTGAGCAGCTCGAAAGTTCGCTTGCTGGTCGGAGCCTGCTCGGCTTCGCTTTCCTCCCCGCCCCGGAAGCCCAGAGCCTTCCTGCCGGCCCGGCGGCCCACAATTTTTTCCAGGCCCACGAAGGCGCCCCCGCAAATGAAAAGAATGTTGGTGGTATCGACCGGGGTGAATTCCTGGTGGGGATGTTTGCGCCCCCCCTGGGGTGGAACATTGGCAATCGTACCTTCCAGGATCTTGAGCAGGGCTTGCTGCACGCCTTCGCCGGAAACATCCCGGGTGATCGACGGGTTCTCATCCTTGCGGCCAATCTTGTCGACTTCGTCAATGTAAATAATGCCGGTCTGGGTTCTTCCTACATCTCCATCGGCCGCCTGCAACAGTTTGAGGATGATGTTCTCGACGTCTTCCCCGACGTAGCCGGCTTCGGTCAGGGTGGTGGCATCCACGATGGCGAAGGGAACGTCCAGCATGCGGGCGAGCGTCTGTGCCAGCAAGGTTTTCCCCGTTCCGGTCGGTCCAATCAGCAGGATGTTCGATTTGGTCAGTTCCACTCCGTCGCTGGTTCGCTGACGGTTCATGAAGATGCGCTTGTAATGGTTATAGACGGCGACCGCCAGTTTCTTCTTGGTCTGTTCCTGGCCGATTACGTATTCATCGAGGAAGCTCTTGACCTCCTGGGGTTTCGGAAGCTGATTGGGACTGCTGGCCGGAGGACTGGCGGTGCGGTCGTCCTCCAGGATGGAATTGCAGACCGCGACGCATTCGTCGCAGATGTAAGCCCGGGGGTAATCGCTCGGTGAGGAAATAAGTTTCGCCACCGCATCCTGCGACTTGTGGCAGAACGAACAACGTAGAATCTCCTCCGTACCATTTCGACTTTTCACTCGGCTGCTCCTTTTCTACTTAACCTCCCGGCTCTGCATCGTCGTTAACCCGGGGGGAGCGGGCGAGATGGTCTACGCCGAGGCCTCTTCTCCAAAAGCCCAATCATACCTTCTCTCTGGTCTTATAGATGATATCGTCGATGATGCCGTACTCCTTGGCTTGCTGCGAGTTCATAATGAAATCCCGCTCTACATCCTTTTCTACCTTATCCAGCTTCTGTCCGCTATGTTTCGCAAGTAACTGGTTGGTAATTTCCCGCATGCGAAGAATTTCCCGGGCATGAATGTCAATGTCGGTAGCCTGGCCGGACAGTCCACCCATCGAAGGCTGGTGGATCAGGATCCGGGAATTGGGCAGGGCGAAGCGCTTTCTGCCTTCTCCCGCCGCGAGCAGCAAGGCGGCCATGCTGGCCGCCTGACCGATGCAAATCGTGGTGACGTCATTCTTGACATACTGCATGGTGTCGTAGATGGCCATGCCGGCGGTGATCGAGCCGCCGGGGGAATTGATGTAAAGCTGGATGTCCCGCTCCGGATCTTCCTGGGCCAGGAACAGCATCTGGGCAATGACCAAGTTCGCGACATTATCGTCAATCGGGGTTCCGATAAAGATAATGCTGTCGCGCAACAGGCGGGAGTAGATGTCATAGGCCCGTTCGCCTCGGCCGGTCTGCTCAATGACCATGGGTACCAGCATCACGTGCTCCTTAATTCAACTTTCACACGGCGGCCCCGATCAACGCGCTTCGGGAGGGATCGGAGACGATCAGCTACGCTGACTGACGATAAAGAAAATCGAGGGTCTTTTCGTTGCGGATTCTATCCCGGATTCTATCCAGCACTCCCTCACGTGTCAATCGAGCCCGGATGGCGTCTGGCGATTGTCGTGACTGCGCCGCCAGCGCTTCCACTTCCCGATTGATCTCCTCTTCCTCGACCCGTATATTTTCCTCCTCCGCGATCCGGTCCAACAATAACGAGCCCTTCACTTCCTGCCGAGCGCGCTCCCGCTCAGCGGCGCGCAGTCGATTCAGATCCAACTTTTTGATGTCTTCCGGCTTCACGCCTTGCGCCATCAAGGCTCGCCGACCCCGTTCCAGGCGCAGGTCGATCTGCCGTTCCACCAAAGCCTCGGGCAACTCAAAATCATTGCGCTCGATTAACTGAGCGACCAGTTTGTCCTTGGCCTCGCGCTCGGCTTGGCGTCGGCGGTCGGCCTCGATGCCCTCCCGGAGTCGCTGGCGGACCTGGTCCAGATTGGCAAACTCTCCGAGTTGCTGTGCGAACTGATCGTTCATCTCGGGCAGCTGCTTACGCTTGATCGCCTGCACCTTCACCGTATAAAGAACGGTCTTGCCGGCCAGCCGCGGGTCGGAGAAATCCGGAGCGTAATGGACGGCAAAGCTCGGTTCGTCACCCACGAATCGACCGCGGAGATTCTCCGTGAACTCGGGCATGGTGTTGGTGCCGCCGATTTCGACCAGCAGGTCATCCATGTGGACGGGTTGTCCCTGGCCGTCTTCGGGCTTGCCGTCCAAGGAGACTTGGGCAAAGTCGTTCTCCGCCAGAGCCCTACCTTCTACCGAGACGAACGTGGCGTGCTGTTCCTGGAGATTCTTGAGGGATTGCTCGACTTCTTCGTCACTGACCGTGATGCTGGGTTTCACCGCGCGCAATTCCTTATAGCCCTCAACCGTGATCTTCGGCAGAACCTCAAAGCTGGCCTTGAAGCGCAAAGGCTCGCCTTCCTGAATGGAAAGATCGGTAACCTGGGGCTGAGACACAGGGACGAGCCCCTGCTTGTCGGTTTGCTCACGGAAATGCCGGGGAACGAGGGCGTCGACCACCTGGCTTCGGATCTCTTCGGCAAAGCGCTGCCGGATCACCGAAGCGGGAACATGGCCGCGGCGGAACCCTGGAATGCGAGCGAGCTGCTGATATTTCCGGATGAGGGCTTCGGTTTCGCGTGTGACTTCATCAGCCGCGACCTCGATGTGGAGTTCCCGTCGGGTGCTGCTGCTGGTTTCAGTCGGGCTCACAGTTGTCTTTCGGTCGACACCGGTTCAGCAATCTTGAGCCTGCATCTCAACCCGAAAGCCTCACCGTTGAGTTTAAAGAGAGATGGAGAGGGGCGTCAAACTGTCAGAGTGGAAAAGAGCTTACTCAGGTCACAGTCCTTTGCACACATTTCCCCCGTCGAGGCCAGGAAATTGCGAGCACTTCGGCCGAGAAAGACGGCATGCGACGGGGTTTAAGGTACGCGGAAGCCTGCCATCCTGTGCTGCGCCTGGCTTCCGCCCGCAGGCGCGTTTTTCTCTTTGTGTTCCGCAGGGCGATTCCGGGGAGGGCACGCTAGAGAATCGGATTTCATGAATCGGGCGTCAGGCCCCGCCTCGGTAACCGGTCGGTAACCATTGGTAAGGCGCCGTGGTAGCCACCCTTGAAGCGAGAAAAGGGGAGCCAAGGGCTCCCCGCGTGCTTTCTCGGATGGCGCTTCAGAAGTAGAGCTTCAGCGCAAACTGAATGATGCGCGGACCCCGGTAATACGGAGAATTGGAGGGTGTGCTGTCGGTCGTGACCTGGCCAAACTCCGAGCTGCCACCCACCGCTCCTTCGCTTGAGGTCGGACTAAAGAACTGGGCGTGATTGAAGGCGTTGAAGAAGTTCGTTTGGAATTGCAAGTATTTGCTTTCCGTGAACTGGAAGTTCTTCATCAGCGAGATGTCCCAGTTGTTGATCCCCGGCCCACGCAAAACATTTCTGCCCATGTTGCCGAAGGTGAATAGGGGAACCCCGCCGGCAACCAGGCTGCTTCCCGCTGGTACCGGCAAGCCGTTGGGCGGACCGACCGCACATACCAGGTTCATCGGATTAAACATGAAATGCCCGGTGGTCGGCCCCGACAGGCAGCTTCCATTCAGCCCGTTCGGACTTGGAGCAAATGTCTCCTGCTTCCGTGGATTCAACAGCTGGATCGGACCAACGACATCGGGACGCTCACCGCCGTTGTTCAATTCGCCGGAGTAGTTGTTGGAAAAAATAGTGAATGGGTTACCCATCTGGAAGGCGGTAATGGTGGACACCGTCCATCCACCGAGTACGTGCTTTTCGAAGGCGTTTCCGTTTTTCCAAAAGGGTATTTGCCATATGGGGCTGAGAACCAAGCGTTGCGGGGTATCAAAATCCGCGAGCCCGCGGTCGAACCGGGGGTCGAGGGGGTCGGTGTAGGTCGAGGATCGAGCTCGAAATCCGGAGGTGACATCGATCGTTTTCGATACGGTATAGGCCACTCGGAAACCTAGACCATGGCTCATCCTCCGGTCCGCCGTGACTTGCAGTTCATTGCTCGAGGAACTGCCATTGCTGACGTTGGTGAGAATCTGTGTGGCGCCGGTCGGTATTCCCAAGAAGGCGTAGGGCTGCCCGAAACTAATGCCGTTACAGGCGGCTAAAGGTCGGGAACAATCCGGGTTAATGTCGAAGTAGTCGTCGCCGGCAGCGATTTGGGCGGGGGCTGTATAGTACTGGTACTGCGCCATGAGCCCATTGGTCCCTCCGAGAACCGGGTAATTGTAATTCGTGCCGCTGATGGCCCTCTTGCTTAAGCTCCCGACGTAAATCGCCTCGACGACGGTGTCCTTGGTGGCTTGATACTGGAACCCATAGTTAAAGTGCTCCGCGTACGGCGTACGGAAATGCGGGGTGACCACAAAGGCGTACGGGATCTTGGGAATGAAGAATTGTCCTAAATGGTGTCCCGCGATGAAGGGATAAGGGTTGGAGTAACCGGTGATGGCGGTCTCAAAAGGATCCACCATGTAAGAGCCGTTGGTTGGCTGCAGGCACCCGGGCTCATCTATCGCGGCAGTGGTATAGCACGGATAATTGTTGGCCACATATCCAAAGGGCGGTTGTCCGCCGAATTGGAGGTTCAGCGCGCCATCTTCGATGTCATAGAAGATGCCAAAGCCACCGCGCATCACCAGCTTCGAATTGCCCAGCATGTTCCAAGAGAAACCGAAGCGGGGAGAGAAGTCATCCCGGTTGGGAAACTCTAATCCTCGATTCGGTGTATCTGGATCCCCGGCGTAGAGGAAGTCAGGCGGCGACTGGGGGTAGAGGCTCGACTGCCGTCCCGGGAACCAGCCCATAATTTCGTTGTGGGGATCGGTGATGGGTGTGTCGTATTCGTAGCGCAGCCCATAAGCCAGGCTAAGATTCTTGGTCACCTTCCACTCATCCTGCGCAAACAAGTAGTATTGGCGGGCGCGGATGCCATATTTGGCGTTCGAAAACTGATAGTAGTTGTCGAAGAAGCCGCCCACGAAATCGGCAAGAGGGCTGTGAGTGTCCAAAGCATACGTTCCAAAGTCGAACGATCCGTTGTTGAAGAAGTCGTAGTTGAAGTTATCCTGCACAAAGCGTACATCAGCGCCAAACTTCAGGGCATGCTGGCCCCGCGTCCAGGAAAATGTGTCCTGGTACTGGTACACCATGTCGTGAAGCGTGGTCGGCCCCTGCGGACTCGGCCCAAGGTTAAAAGCGCCGGCAACGTAAAGAATGGGAGGCGCGGCACCGTTGGGGTCGTCGGGATGGACGGTTTGAAACCCTAGCGCGGAAGGCGGAGTCTTGTCGGTGGGAACGGCTTGCAGGGTGGCCACGCGATTGACCGCGAATCGCAGCTCGTTCAGCATGGTGGGAGAAATCGTCCGCGTCCAACTGAGGGATGCGGTCTGAAAACGATTGCTGTTTGTGAACCCCGACCCCAGAGGAACATCGCCGCCGGTCGAGGCTCCGTTCAGGATTTCAAAGGGAAAGGTCTGGGGCTGGTCATCGAGAATGTAAAAGGCGGAGAAAGTGTCCTTTTTCGAAATGTTGTAATCGTAGCGGAAAACAAATTGGTCTTCCTGCAGGCTCGCCACCGGATCTTCCACAAAGCCGTTGTTCGGAGCATTGGGAAGGGGAAGAAAGTTGTTCATGTAATTTTTGATCACCGGGTCGACCGGCACTTGATTGTTCACAAAAATAGCTCCGGTTGCGGGATTGATCAGTTGCGTCGTGGGGAGCAGCGCGCTGAAATTCCCGCTTCGCTCCGCCGGACTCAACACCGTCAAAACTCCAGGATTTTGCCCTTCCGCCCGCCGCGCTCCCTGGTAGGAGGCGAAAAGAAACATCTTGTCCTTCTTAATCGGAAAGCCGATCGTGCCTCCGAACATGTTGTAGCGGAAAACCGGTACCTGGCGGAGAAAGTAATCGCTGGCATCGAGCGCCGTATTGCGAAAATAGTCGAAAACGTCGCCGTGGATTTGGTTGGTCCCCGACTTGACCACCTGGTTCACGATCCCGCCGGAGGTGCGTCCATACTCGGCTTCGTAATTGTTGGTGATGATCTTGAACTCGTCCACCGCATCGGGATTGGGATCGACGACCATATTGTTGCCGAGGAAGTCGGTATTATCGGCGCCGTCAATTAAAAACGTCATCGATTCGGAGCGCTGTCCGCTGACCGAGAAGGGATTGCCGGAGCCGTCGTCCTGATCGGGGGCGAACACTCCAGCCTGCAGCATGCCCAACTGCATGGTGTCGCGCGCCGCGAGCGGCAGGTTTTCGATGCGGGAGCTATCCTCTACCTTCCCCAAGGTCGCACTGACCGTGTCGACCTGGGTGACGTTGCCTTTCACTTCGACGACCTGACTCGTGCTCCCTACCTTCAGCACGACATCGAGGTGCGCGTTCTGGTTGATCTCGAGTGTGATCCCGGTTTGCGCGTATTTCTCAAAGCCGTGCTGTTCGACCGTGAGCTGATAAGTGCCGATGGGAAGCAGCGTGACGAGATAGTCGCCGTCCTTGTTGGTAGTAGTGCTGCGGGACACGTTGGTGCCGGAATTCGTCACCGTGACCTTCGCGCCAGGCACTACGGCCCCAGTCGGATCCTTGACCGAGCCGGTGATCAGTGCCGTGGCCTGCTGAGCCGCGGCTTGCTCGCTACCGAGGATAGTCAGGCTGAGAAAGACGCAAAGGATGATGGATAGGCAAGCAACGATTGCCCCAAGGTGTCTCATAGTACCTCGCTAGAATTTGAAATACACGTCACGAAACCCGCGGCCACGTGTCCCCGGGTCAAAGACAGGGCCTGGTGCCCAGTTTTTTTTGAATTCGCAGATTGTATACCGAATCGTGACCCAAGGCCATTCATTCCGCGCAAAAAACCTTTGCAAATTGGCTTCCCATGCGGAGTTCGCGCCCCGGGCCGAGAGTCGCCCCTAACTGTGTGATGGGCGTTACAAGCTTGTCGGAATTGGCGCTCGAATGGTATGTCGCATATCGATAAACGGATGATCGCGTATGGATAAATGGATAAGAGGGACTG